>NC_010628.1:5515000-5815000 GCF_000020025.1 Nostoc punctiforme PCC 73102
GCTTGACCACTCAATTCATTTGGTGTTTCACAATTTGCATTCACAAAAACAAATAGTTAGTTCTGCTTACCTCATCACTTTGCACTGATTTTACTCAGTACTCTAAGTCGAGGCACTCAGTACTAAGAATGTCTGTGTCTGCCTGCTAATTTCGCGTTTCTATGCAGTTTTCAAGGTTCTGGCTGAGATACAACTCAGCAGTCTGACACTAAAGTCATGTCATGTTGCTGAACTCTCAATATATTTTATCAATGGCAATCACCACAGGTGGAGGTTAGCGGACTCGAACCGCTGACATCCTGCTTGCAAAGCAGGCGCTCTACCAACTGAGCTAAACCCCCAGATACAATTAAAAATTGATAATTAAAAATTAAAAATTTATTTCATTTTCATTTTTAATTTTGCATTTTTAATTGATTCAAGTGGGCCATCCTGGACTCGAACCAGGGACCTCACCCTTATCAAGGGTGCGCTCTAACCACCTGAGCTAATAGCCCCTAAAAGAACCAAATCATAGTTTGAAAGCTTTTTACATTTTGCACATGTCTGCGACCGACCTAAGTTAGACCAACTTACTATCTATTTAACTGTGTGTTTTTCGATATGTAAAGGGTATAGGTCTCCCTAAAAAGGAGGTGATCCAGCCACACCTTCCGGTACGGCTACCTTGTTACGACTTCACCCCAGTCACCAGTCCTGCCTTAGGCATCCTCCTCCCCGAAAGGTTGGAGTAATGACTTCGGGCACTACCAGCTTCCATGGTGTGACGGGCGGTGTGTACAAGGCCCGGGAACGAATTCACTGCAGTATGCTGACCTGCAATTACTAGCGATTCCTCCTTCACGCAGGCGAGTTGCAGCCTGCGATCTGAACTGAGCTCCGGTTTACGGGATTTGCTTGCATTCGCATGCTTGCTGCCCTCTGTCCGGAGCATTGTAGTACGTGTGTAGCCCAAGGCGTAAGGGGCATGCTGACTTGACGTCATCCCCACCTTCCTCCGGTTTGTCACCGGCAGTCTCTCTAGAGTGCCCAACTTAATGCTGGCAACTAAAAACGAGGGTTGCGCTCGTTGCGGGACTTAACCCAACATCTCACGACACGAGCTGACGACAGCCATGCACCACCTGTGTTCGCGCTCCCGAAGGCACTCCCGGCTTTCACCAGGATTCGCGACATGTCAAGCCTTGGTAAGGTTCTTCGCGTTGCATCGAATTAAACCACATACTCCACCGCTTGTGCGGGCCCCCGTCAATTCCTTTGAGTTTCACCGTTGCCGGCGTACTCCCCAGGCGGGATACTTAACGCGTTAGCTACGGCACGGCTCGGGTCGATACAAGCCACGCCTAGTATCCATCGTTTACGGCTAGGACTACTGGGGTATCTAATCCCATTCGCTCCCCTAGCTTTCGTCCCTCAGTGTCAGTTACGGCCTAGCAGAGCGCCTTCGCCACCGGTGTTCTTCCTGATCTCTACGCATTTCACCGCTACACCAGGAATTCCCTCTGCCCCGAACGTACTCTAGCTATGTAGTTTCCACTGCTTGTATCTAGTTGAGCTAGACTCTTTAACAGCAGACTTACATTGCCACCTGCGGACGCTTTACGCCCAATCATTCCGGATAACGCTTGCATCCTCCGTATTACCGCGGCTGCTGGCACGGAGTTAGCCGATGCTTATTCCTCAGGTACCGTCATTGTGTTCTTCCCTGAGAAAAGAGGTTTACGACCCAAGAGCCTTCCTCCCTCACGCGGTATTGCTCCGTCAGGCTTTCGCCCATTGCGGAAAATTCCCCACTGCTGCCTCCCGTAGGAGTCTGGGCCGTGTCTCAGTCCCAGTGTGGCTGATCGTCCTCTCAGACCAGCTACTGATCGTCGCCTAGGTAGTCCATTACACTACCTACTAGCTAATCAGACGCGAGCTCATCTCTAGGCAGTTAACCTTTCACCTCTCGGCACATCCGGTATTAGCCACCGTTTCCAGTGGTTGTCCCAGACCTAGAGCCAGATTCTCACGCGTTACTCACCCGTCCGCCACTGTGTCCGAAGACACCGTTCGACTTGCATGTGTTAAGCATACCGCCAGCGTTCATCCTGAGCCAGGATCAAACTCTCCGTTTTGAATTGGAAAGCTTTATAGCTCAATTTAGCTGCTCTTTTTTAACTTCAGCTTAGTTATCTTTATTTTCTTGACGCAATACACTTGCTGTATAATTGCTTTCAAACTATAATATTTTCAAGGTTCGGTATCCCTTTTTGCAGGTCGCTTTTAAGCTCTCCGCTTCAGGCACTTATTCAATATAGCGAACACTTCTCCTTGTGTCAACTATTTTTCCAAAATTCTTTTGGACCGTTTCTTTGTCCCCTGAAACTCCCCACACCCACGGCTTCTAGGCAACAATGGTTTATGCATTGTCTTCAGTCACAAAGGGGGAAGCTTGAATTTTCAATCGGTAATAAGTTTATTGCATCACTTCTGGGGCACGCGCGGTTGTCTCATCGCCCAGCCCTACGATATTTATATACCTAATGTTGTAGTAATGTCGGTGGTGCATCTAAATATATATAGTTGTAGATAGTTGCTGGAGTATTAGGATTGCTGTTTGATTTTTGAAAAAGCTCTGTACACAGCGATCGCATCCATACTGTACTTACATTGCCGCACAAGTTCTATGGCTAAAATTTATACGTTTGCTAGGCAATTTGCTTGAGTATTGATAACTCATATCTCTTGCCAAAAGGCATCGCTCAATTTCACTCATTTCAGAATTTGGGCAACTTACAGCTATTATCTGACAAAAAATTAATATTGACTTAATACTAAAAATACTGTCTGCAATAAGCCGATAACAAAACCTAAAACACCACCTAAAGTCACAATGGCTTGCAATTCATTTTTGACAATTCCCTCGATAGCAGCTTCTAAATCAGCAGGTGAAGTTGATTTCACCCGGTCAACTATCACTTGATCTATGGATAAAATCGGAATCGCCTGTGCCACAATTATTTCTAAATCTTTTTCCAAATACTTGTCTAAAATTAGAGCCAACTCTTGACTCATCACTTCTAAAGAAGTACTGACAACCGATGAAGTACTAAGACGATTCAGTAGCACTACAGCAATATTTTCCCAATCAACAGAATCAGTTAATCCTTGTAAAAAATCGCTGCCACTATTTTGCAAATAATGGCGGACACTTTCGCGGGTAGTCTTTCGTAGTTGTCGCACCGTACCCATTGGCAAATTTTGTAATGATAAATTTTGCAGGAATTTCCTAATGCGCTCGCGTATTTGCAAATCTTGAGTCAATTCCTGCAAGCGATTATTGGTAGCTTCTTTCTCATCTAAGCAAAAAGTTCGTAGCCGTGTAAGAGTATTACGTAAGCCAAACAAATTTGCTACTACCCAATAAGTACCACTGGTTTTTTCACGGAACCCTTCATCAATAATTTGAATGGTGCGATCGGTCAAAAAATCAACTATCGCTTGGCGCAGCATATCCGGTGGTAAAACTACTTCTAACAACCAATCAGCAAGCCTTGTCGCTTGTTCTTCACTCAGTTGAAATTCCAGCAGTATCTGGTCAAAAATTTGATTGATCTGTGCTTCTAAAAAGTCTTCACGTCGCGCTAAAACTTTGAGTAACCGAGGTAAGGATTCCCCTAGCAAATCCCGCAAAATTCCCGCCACAATTTTGGCACTTTTCTCGTTTTTTTCTGTGTTGATTTGTTCAATCGCCAACCGCAACAACCAGAGAATTGCTGCTTGTACGCGTTCTGTTTGCAACAAACGTCGGGCCAAATTTTGCAATTCTTGTGGTGTCAACAGTGACCCCATAATGGTCTTGGAAATGTTCAAAGCTAGACGTTCCTGGTTGCGGGGAATCAAGCCAGGCGTGAAGGGTACTCTTCGTCCAGCAATGTAAATTGCTTGGTAAGGACGGAACAACATTTTGATGGCTATATCATTTGTAAAATAGCCAATAATTCCACCCAGTACCGGGGGAGACACATAAAGCCAAAGATGAGACCAGTCCACAGGATTTTGGATTTTGGATTTTGGATTTTGAATTCTAGATTAGAAATTAGGGATTGGGGATTGGTAATTGGCGGTTATTAGTTATGAGTTGTTTTTCTACTAACTAGTAACGATTTTCCATTAGCCATTACCTATTCCGCAGTCCCCAATCCAAAAGATGTTCTCAGACTCGCTTTAAGCGAAGCTATGCTATTGGCAAAGCCTCTCGTTCGCGTTAGCGTCTCTGAAAGAGAAGAGAAGGCTTTACGCCACGCTATCCCAAATCTAAAATCTAAAATTTGCTGACTACCAGCACTCCCATCATACCGTTCGCAATGGGGTAGTGTGTGGCAACAGCAAAACCAACTTGACGCGCTAACTCTATTTGCTCTTTGCCTATAGGAAAGCGGTCTAAGCTGGGACTGATGTAAGCATATTCTTCTTTTAACCCTAAATAATTGGCAACTGGCACCACGAAACTATTCAAATACAATTGCTGAAAGGCACGTAACTGAGGATTGCTCGGTCGATGAAAGTCCAAAATTGCAGCTTTAGCACCCGGTTTCAAAACACGGTGTAACTCTTGGAGACTGCGAGGAATATCTTTAACATTCCTTAAACCATAGCCCATTGTTGCGGCATCAAATTGGTTGTCGTCAAAGGGTAAATTTAGTACATCTGCTTCTACCCAGGCGATCGCCGGTTGAGGGTACTGCTTTTGGGAACGTTCTTTAGCTGTTTCTAGCAGGTTGCAGGAAAAATCCACTCCATATACATATCCTGTAGCTCCCACGCGCCTTGCCAAACGTAAGGCTAGATCGCCACTACCGCAGCACAAATCTAATGCAGTATTACCCGATTTAGCCGCACTCCATTTAACTGCCATTTCCTTCCAAATTCGATGCTGTCCCAAACTCAACCAATCGTTCAATTGGTCATAAACTGGAGCAATACGGTTAAAAATGGATTGAACTTCGTTAGTCATTGGGTATGGGGCATTGGGTATGGGGCATTAGTCATTGGTTATTGACAAATGACTAATGACTAATAACAACTACACAATGGTTTGATGGTATCCACTGCTAGTCAGAGCGATCGCTACCAGTTGTGCTGATAAATTAATTAGCATTAATTCATCTTCCCGCAAAGTGCAAGGTTGTTTCCACTGTAGCGATAATACGCCCAAAAGTTCATTATGGTAGCTAATTGGGATAACTAAATGTGCTTGCACACCAGTATTTTGATAGTGAGTAGCATCAATTAGTTTAGTGTCTTTAGGTACATTTAAAGAAACTTGCATTTGCCCAGTGGCGATCGCTTGCGTTGTTAATGGGTCTTGAGATAGCCAATTCTCTATTTTACCTGTATCGCTGTAAGTTCCTTGAGTCGCAATCAGAGTATTTCCATTTGTAAGTTGTAAAATACAGCCTTCTGTCCCAAAAGTCTCACTCACAGCCTTGGCGATTAGAGCGAGAGTTTCCTCTAAACTAGAAGCTGCTTGAGTTACCTGTACTAAAACACTCAACAGCGCCATTTGAGCATGAGCGCGGCGTAATTCTTCTGTACGTTGCTTGAGCAAGTCGTAGGTTTCTGCTGCTCTTTGCACTACTGCCTTTAGTTCTCCTGGGTCCCAAGGCTTGGTGATATATTTGTAGACTTGTCCAGCATTAATTGCCTCTACCAAGTCTTCAATATCAGTAAATCCAGTGAGAATTATCCTGACCGTATCGGGAAACTGAGGTACAGTTTTGCTCAGAAATTCAGTTCCTTTCATTTCTGGCATCCGTTGATCGGAGATAATTACAGCTACCTCCCCTTCTGCGGCCAAAACTTGTAGGGCGTTCACTCCACTATCAGCTTTCAGAACATTAAAGTCGCGTCGAAAGGTGCGATAAAGGAGATCGAGATTATCTGGCTCATCGTCAACTACCAAGATTTTCAGCTTTTTCGGCCGTTCGAGAGTCATTACTTGATATTGGACTTTATCAATTTCGACACTGGGATTATCCATAAGAAATTTCCTTTAAATATTCACTATCTTGTTATATTCCATACCAAGCTTAGTTGAGAATAGCTAAAAATTGTCAAGGGTTTATACGGAGCTATTTTGCATATTTTAAAACTATAAGAGTGAACTATACAGAGAAAATTTATTTGCCAAAATATCTGAATTAAGAAATATTACACCAGAAGAACCTACTAAATCAGCAGAACTATGGCGATTTTCATCATAATAGGACTTACGTAAAACTAATGCGGTAGGGGCAATAGCCCAACGAGGTGCTATCTGTAGCTTTCTTCCGCGCAGGGGTACGCTACCGCCAGTTCCTTGATACCGGGGAACCCGTCCACCCGATCGGCTCACGCTTTGCGTCTACATGAATTGCCCTAAGAAAAAAATAAGGGTTCAGCTAAAGTTTTGCATAGATTAAGGTAGGTTCACAAATCTCCTTTGGATACAACGGCGCACAGATGTGAGTAGTGCCACTCGTAGAATGGTTTGCAATTAGATGGGTTAAAATTCCAACCTACTGCCTCTTTCTGAACTCAAGGCAGTAGGTCTGAGTAATTCTATAGATTAGAATAAGACTTGCTCATGAGGTGTTAATCATCCTCTCAAGTTGAAGCTCGCATCCCGATTATGACTGATCTACCACCCAACGCTCAGAATCCCGAAGAAAATGCTACCAACGATGTAGCACAAGAGTTACTACGAAGACTGAGGCAAAAACAAGGCAACTGGGTGGAATGGGGAACGGCGATCGCCTCGTTGCTAAAAACCGGTTACAACCCCCAAGAAATTTTTGAGGCGACTGGATTTGAGCCAATTCAACAAAATCAGGTAGTTGTTGGTTCTCAAGTTTACAATTCTTTGGAAAACTCTGGAGTATCGGCAGAGACGCGATCGCACTATGCCACACGCGGCAGTGATGTTTTATACGAACTCCGTTTGCTCACCCAAGAAGAACGCGCCGCCGCTGCCGAACTGATCTTCTTCCACAATGTTGATGCTGATGAGGCACGGGATATAGCAAAAGCACTTAAAGAGTTCTCTTATTACCGCACTTTACCAGAAGGGTTTTCTGCCCATCCTGGAGATGCTGTTGCTCACCAAGTTTGGAAGCTGGCACGCCAAAATGCAGATTTACAACAGCGATCGCGCCTAATCGCCAAAGGTTTACGTTTTGCTCACACGCCAGCAGCAAGGCAAAAAATCGAACAACTACTGACTGATTTTACTACCGTTCCCCAGCGTCCAGCGCCAATTTTACCCTTTTACCGCCTGGAATTTGAAGAACAATTACCCCGAATTTTACCCGTAGTGGGTGAGCTGCCATTATCACGGCAAGATTTGCAAGCTGTGCCGATATTGACAGAAATTGAACCATTTCGTCTGGTTAAATTTTCTGGAGAGCAAGCTTGGGTTCCATTACCAGGTTGGCAAGTGCTGTTGGCGGCAGAAGATCCAGTTGTGATTTTAGCGAATAGCGATCGCTTTCCCATCCAAACCCAAAGCCAAGTGGGGCCCGTTGTAGTTGTGGTAGATCGTGCCAAACGAGAATGGGATGCCTCTAGCTATTTTGTTGTTGAAAATGGTGGTGAATTAGATTTTCAGTGGTTTGAAACTGAGCCAGAAATTCCTTTACTAGGACAAATTATTATCATTGTGCGTCCTAAGAAAATTCTGGATGAAGAATTAACTAAGGATTCCTGGCAGATTGATGAATAATTGAAGAAAAATTTAGAACAGAATTCTGAATTCTGTTCTGATAAACTTTCCTTTTACTATTCTAAATCTTTGCCATTAATAATTGTGCTGCTCATTTGTTCTCGCAAAATCGCAACTTGAGAAATCATAATTTTCTCTAGTCCCCCAGTTTCCATCGCTCCTATCCAACGAATCATTGATGAGAGAAATAATTCTTTGAGGTAGGCAAAAGAAAAGCCTTCTGTCAATGCAGCTATGTGACTTACAGCCTGCTCAGATAATCCCATTTCACTGTTTAATTTATCATTCCACAATCTGATGTAAGTTTCTCGTTCTGGAAACGCTGGCAGATCAAAATGATATTTCCGATCAAAGCGGCTGGGGCGATCGCTAATTGCTGAATCTAAACGTTCTGGATGATTAGTGGTTGCAAGAGTCACAATTCCCTCATTAGAAGCAAAGCCATCAAGTTCATTTAAAAAGAAAGAGCGGTTTTCATCATTTAATAGAGAATCAATATCTTCTAATACCAAAACACAAGGGGCAGATTGCCGTGCTTGTTTGAATACTTTACGGATATTGTCGCTATCAGTAGCATATTCAGACTTAAAACTTTTAACGTATAAGCAAGGCTGCTGCATTTGGTTAATCAACGCTTTCACTGTATGCGTTTTTCCATTTCCTGGTGAGCCAATAAACAAAATACCACGTTTCCAAAGAACGCTATAATTTGCGTAAGTTTCGCGGGAGGTAAAGAAATTTATTAGATCATCTTGAATATCTTGTTTAAGAGTTTTATGCAAAACTAGATTCTCAAAAGTTGAGCTTTGAATAGATTGAAAGAGTTCGGGGTTTTTATCCCAGTAACCATCTTCAAAAACTAAAAGCTCATCACGAATTTCTGAGTTCCACTCACAAACTGCGGCGAAAAACTTTTCAGCTACTTCTGAACTATCTGCCAAAATCCAAGAATAGCGAGTTTTACAATAACCTTCATTCCAACTCATTAAAACGACATCAAGTTTATTTCCTTGCCATGAAACTTGAAATCTGGCATTTTCATTATATTTGTAAATCTCGTTATCCATGCCATTCCAACCAGTAAGTATCTGGTTATGGATATGATTATCATATTTAATTTTGCAGAGATTTGCCTCAGCGTATTTTTCTAAATTGAAAGAACTATCATTACTTTCCAGCAATCCTTTTTTAGGATAAATAGCTGCTAGCTCATGACTAACATAATAGGAGATAGCATTATTAGATAAGCTAAGACCTTGTGTAATTATTTTTTGAATTTTCATGTTTATTTATTTTTTTGGTTAGTTAGAGCTTAGAAAGATATCAAATTAAGCTAATCTAACATTAAGATGGCTGAATTGTGAATTCTTGCTTAAAGAATTATTCTTCCAAATATAAAATTTGATATGTCAGACTCTAAATTTACTACTCCTGTGGCTCAAGAATCCCTCCACTCAGAATTGTCTGAGCGATCGCCTGTTCCTAACCTGGGGGAGAAGATTCTCGCAATCCGCAATAGTCTGCGCCCTGGACAACAACAAATGGCTGACTGGGGATCTGGCCCTTTGGCTATTTCTGCGGTTCCTGGCGCAGGCAAATCTACTGGGATGGCGGCGGCGGCAGCGATCGCGATCGCGCGTCAATACGAACGTTATGCCCAGTCGCGTCCATCCTCGCGTCGTCATTTGGTAGTCGTCACCTTTACTCGCTCTGCTGCTGCCAATATTAAAGCGAAGATCCGTAAATTCTTACGAGATGATTTATCTCTACCCCAGACAGGATTTTTTGTCTATACTCTACATGGTTTAGCGTTAAATATTGCTAGCCGCTATTCGGATTTATCCGGTTTGCAGTTAGAAAATGTCACATTAATTACACCAACTCAAAGTCATCGCTTTATCCGAAGCGCTGTAGAACAATGGATTGCGAATAATCCCGGAATATATTTGCGGTTATTAGAAGGTCATCAATTTGACGGAGAAGAGACAGAAAGGTTGCGTCGTCAATCGGTGCTACGAACAGAAGTATTGCCGGAATTGGCGAATACGGTAATTCATGAAGCAAAAAGTTCTGGGATATCGCCAGAAAAACTGCGGGAGTGGAGTAAACAAACCACAGACGAATATACAATTTTGAGCGTAGCAGCGGGATTGTATGAGCAATATCAAAACTTAATGCGATCGCGTGACTTCATCGATTACGACGATATGATTTTAGCCGCACTGCGCGTTTTAGAGAACGACAGCGCCCGTCGCATTGAGCAAAACCAAGTTTTCGCCGTCTTTGAAGACGAAGCCCAAGATTCTAGCCCACTACAGACGCAGTTATTAGAAATTTTGGCGAGTGATGGGTACAAAGGTGATAAATCCTCAATCCTAACTCCTCACTCTTCACTCAACTTGGTACGAGTTGGCGACCCAAACCAAGCAATTAACTCTACCTTTACCCCAGCCGATCCGATTTATTTCCGACACTTTTGCGAAGAGTGCGATCGCATCGAACGATTGGCAACGATGGATCAAGCTGGTCGCAGTACTAGAATTATCATTGAAGCTGCTAACTTTGCCCTAAAATGGATCAATAATCAATCCTTAGCAAAAACGAATAACGGACAACAGACTCCTGAAAACCGACAAGTACCATTTCGCTTACAGACAATTCGCCCTGTTGAAACAGGCGATCCACAAAAGAACGCCAACCCAGCACCGATCGGACAGGGATTAGAACTTTATACCCCGCGTGACATTCATCACACTGTTGAATTGTTATCTCAAAGAGTAATCGAGTTATTTGGCGAAGACCCAACACAAAATAGTGCAGCGATTTTAGTGCGAGAAAATCGCCAAGGACGATGGTTAGCAGAAGCTCTAGCACCTGTGTGCAAAGAGCATAATATTACACTTTACGATGTGGGAGAACGCGATCGCCGTTCCCATGTTCCCCAAGAGATTTTAGCATTGCTGCAATTTTGCGATCGCCCCCACTCCCCCGATTACCTGAAAGCTGCCTTAGAAGCATTAGTACAGCGCCAGTTAATTCCTACTCAAGACCTCAACGCCCTTGCAAGTCTACCAGAAGAATTTTTGTATCCTGGCCCTCTAGCAGCACCCCAGGCAGAAACAGTCCAAAAGGCTGCACGCTTATGTCGCAATTTACTTCGCGCCCGCTTGGAATTGCCCCTGTACCAGCTAATTTCCTTTCTTGCCTTGACTTTAAATTATGACCAGGCAGAATTAGCAACTGCTGACAAACTTGCAGAACGGGTAAACCAGCAGATAGCTGGCAATAGTTCAATGAGGGGAATGCTGTCAGCTTTAAGTGAAATCGTCAGTTCCGAACGGTTTGAACCAGTGGAAACCGAAGATTCGGAAGAACGTTACACTCGTCGCGGTCAACTGACCATTATTACCATGCACAAAGCCAAAGGGCTAGATTGGGACTATGTATTTCTTCCCTTTCTCCACGAAAACTTGATTCCTGGTAGATTTTGGGTTCCTCCCCAAAGCCAGTTTTTAGGTGATTTTACCTTATCAGAAGTAGCCCGCGCCCAAATTCGTGCTGCTCTCCACGGAGAATCCACCATACCAGATGTTACGCAAGCATGGGAACAAGCAAAGCATTTGAAAATATCAGAGGAATACCGTTTACTCTACGTTGCAATGACACGGGCCAAGCGTCTGGTATGGATGTCAGCAGCGCAGAAAGCCCCTTTTACTTGGAGTAAACCAGAGAATTTACAAGAACAAGCGCCTTGCCCAGTATTCCCAGCATTAAAGCGCCAATTTTCTGAATGTGTGGCGAATTTAGCGGTAATGGGTAAATAAGGGCGATCAAAATTTTTAAGAAATTGCAGGAATTTATAGTTACTAGCGATCGCAAATCCCAGAATATCTGTATAAAATAAATTACCTCTTGTGGAATTTGCCATTTGAAAATTGGTGTTATACATTGGTGTTCAGCTTTTAATAGGAAATTTATTTATCAATGAAAACCCAACAAATCAGTTCCACGACACTAGAAAATAGACCCAGCAAAACGAAAAAACAGTCTTTTCCTGGCATGAATATTGGTAGCCCTAAAGTACCATTCCGCCAATGCAAGAAAACAGCACAACAGCATGAATTACTTAGTGATTGGGAACACGCGAGTTAATGTAGTGACATAGCCTTATGCCAACTTCCAGTTATGATTTTGGCTTCTGTGCAACTCTCGGTATCCGATCGGGCATTAACTAAGAAAACATTGTAAATTAGGGGTGTAACGGATTTTTTCGGTCTATTGCCATAAGCCAACAATCTGAGTATTTCCCTTCATGGAGTTCATGGGCTGGCAATAACTTTAATTTCACAAAACCACATTTTTCATAGCAGCGAATGGCGCGAGGATTGCCAAGGTGCGGGTCTATGACAATTTTATGAGCTTGCAGATGTTCAAAAAGATAGGTGATAATTGCTGACAAAATTTTTGTACCAATTCCTTTATTCCAATAGTCGGTTTCACCTATGAACAAGTCAATTCCATAGACATAATCAGTTTGTTCGAGGTAATACAATTGCCTGTCAGTTTGGGATAAGTCATTGAGCGCACAATACTGCAAATAACCAATGGAAATATTTTGATAGTAGAATAAACACGGAACAACCGGATCATTTCCCTCGATCGCAGGTTTGTACGTTTCTATAATTCTTTCTAAATCAAAAAGATTATCTCTTCCTTCGTAAAATTTTAAAACTTGTTCATCAGTTAACCATTTTGCCATCAACTTATAATCATGCATTTCATCCTGCATTAGACGAATAGTTATTTCGTCTTGTTGAATTAACATATCCTGTGTAGATTTTCTAGGCCGTATTTAAATAATTATAGTTTGTTCAAAATGTTGATTATTTTGTAAAAATTATGAAAAAGCAAAAGGGAATTCCATACCTGCTTTGTAAAAATGGAATTCCCTTGAAATTTTGCCTTATCTCTACCAAAAGATACTTATGGCGAGCTTAAATTTACTCAATTACCACCAGACGTAACAGCTTTATTATGTATAGCAGTGTCTTCAGCCTTTCTCTGCCATTTGCCATCGCTGCCTGGTTCGTATTCATTCTTCACACTATTCCAAGCAATTTCACGCGCACCCTCTTCATTTGAACCATTACTTTGAGCAGCATTAAATGCAGCTAGAAAAATCTGCTGTGCGTGTTCGGGCAACTGTTCTCTAATTTCACCAGGCAATTCATTTATTGTTTTATCAGCCATAAACTTATCTCCAATTATTTCAACTTAGTTCATACTAAAAAACTAGCAGTATAATTTCCTCTTTCTAGAAGAATAGAAGTAAACAATCATACTTTTGGCTGAGTTAGGCAATTTTAAATCAGCGATGCAATGATATTGATACTCATGGCTAAAATGGTGGTATTGAAAAAGAAGGATAATATGCTATGTAACAGAGTCAAGCGCCTCATCTCGCGCGATCTCGTCTCCACATCTGAAACTTGACTTGTCATGCCAATTACAAATGAATAATATAAAAATTCCCAATAGTCTGGATAGTCGTTATTAGGAAAATCTAAACCTGCGGTAATTTCTTCACTGTGATTACGATTAATATATTTGTAATAGCTGTGTGCATATTGCACTGCAAACATCGTATGCACTAATAGCCAGGAACCGACAATGGTCATAATTGAAAGTATGACATGTAGGGTAAGCAGAGTTGCTGATAGCCCTTTTTTATCAGTTAGTAAAAACCCGATCGCTAAAACACTAGCACAAGCCGCAGCTATCACCAGCATGAATATAGCTAAATGTCCTTCATATTCATTCTCAGCATAACGGCGAATTTTTTCTGGGCTAGCCTCGATCATTTTCCACCAAGTTACGGCTAAGAAAAAGTCAGCACCAAAGTTCCAAACGCAGAGAATGCGAGTTGGTAAGTGCAGCCAACGTGGAAGTATTACTGAAATTAATACAGCGAGTGCAACAGCAATTATCAGTCTGGGTCGAGGGTCAAAGTTTTTAAATAAGTTAAGTTTCACAAATATTGCGATCGCAGATGTTATCCAAATTAGATTTAATTAATTTGTAATCTTTCTTAAAAGGCTACGGTGTAAACACAAGTAAGATCCAGAAAGCCCTCATGTAGAGACGCGATTTATCGCGTCTGAAAGACTGACATGTTAGAAAGACGCGATAAATCGCCGTCTCTACAAAGAATGTACTCCTCAATTATTCCTTGACAAACTACTATTTCCAACTTGTGTGTACACTGTAGCCTTTTAGAAGATAGGTTAAAATTTATTGCACCCAAACGAGAAGCTCTATAGTACTCAACTAATTACGTTAGCGTAGCGGGGCGTAGCCCATTACGAATTATTTCAACTTGGCTCTAATCGTCTCTATTCGTTGACGATTAACACCCAAATCGCTTTGACCTAAGCGTGAAGCGGAACGAACTTGGATCGTATTGGCATTTCGGTCTAGATAAAACTCTACATCATCTACAAATCCGAGTAAAGCACTTTTAAATTCTGCATATAAATAATCTTGGCTTTCGGTAATGATTTTGGTTCTTGGTAAGGACAGAATAATCTCTTTAAGATTAGCGTAGGCGAAGCCCGCCGCAGGCATCGCTTCTTGTGGGCTAGATGTAAAAGTCAATGGTGCAATTTTGTGGGCTGCATCTGCACTCTGACTGGAAACACAGTTAGGAGAGTTAGGGCAGGATGCTAATTTACCGTTGCTAACACCTAAATTATTCGGTCGTTTGCCAGCAAAAACCATAATTACGTCTCCAGGTAAGTAAAGAACTATACTCTCACACATTTACTTGAACCACTGTAATGCTTTGCGGCGATCGCATCTTCTGGCAAATGACAGATTCCTTAAAACATCAGTGATGCGTTCGCTCTATGATCCGGTAAGTATCGTCTAGGCGAAGACAGATTATGACGCAAACAATTTCAATCAACGACTCTGGGCGTTTGCAACTCACACCGCTAGAAATCCCATCCCGCCTACTGTTAGGGCCTGGGCCATCCAATGCCCATCCCACAGTTCTCCAAGCGATGAATACCTCACCCGTTGGGCATCTTGACCCAGCTTTTCTCGCCCTCATGGATGAAATTCAGTCGTTGCTACGCTACGTATGGCAAACAGAAAACCCACTCACCATTGCAGTCAGTGGTACGGGAACAGCCGCAATGGAAGCAACGATCGCTAATGCTGTTGAACCTGGTGATATAGTTTTGATTGGTGTGGCTGGTTACTTTGGTAATCGCCTCGTAGATATGGCTGGACGTTATGGTGCTGATGTCCGAAGCATTACCAAGCCTTGGGGACAAGTCTTCAATCTAGATGAACTCAAAACAGCTCTAGAAACTCATCGTCCGGCTATTTTGGCTCTAGTTCATGCCGAAACTTCCACCGGCGCACGGCAACCATTAGAAGGAGTTGCTGATTTGTGCCGTGAATTTGGCACTTTGCTGCTGGTGGATACTGTAACCAGTTTGGGTGGTGTTCCCTTATTTTTGGATGCTTGGGGAGTTGACTTAGCTTATAGTTGTAGCCAAAAAGGGTTAAGTTGTCCGCCTGGTGCTTCGCCTTTGACGATGAGTGCGCGTGCAGTTGAGAAATTGCAACAGCGCCAAAGTAAGGTTGCAAACTGGTATTTGGATATGTTGTTACTGGGTAAGTATTGGGGCGCTGAACGCACCTATCACCATACAGCACCGATTAATTTATATTATGCCTTGCGGGAAGCATTACGTTTGCTTGCAGAAGAGGGATTAGCAAACTCCTGGCAGAGGCATCAAAAAAACGTAGAGTATCTCTGGGAAGGGTTAGAGAATTTAGGACTGAGTATGCACGTTGAGCAGGAGTATAGACTACCAACACTTACTACCGTCCGCATTCCAGCAGGAGTAGATGGGAAAGCGATCGCACGGCAGTTACTCAATGAACATAATATTGAAATTGGCGGTGGTCTTGGCGAACTAGCAGGTCTTGTCTGGCGCGTGGGATTGATGGGCTTTAATAGTCGAAAGGAAAGTGTTGACCAACTTTTAGCAGCACTGCGGCAGGTTTTGCCTAAGTAGTTTCCTGTTGAAAATAGTGCGTTAACAGTAGCTTAACGCACTTGATCGGGCACTACAATTATTACCAATTACAAGAAGCAACCAAGTTAGCTACTATCTCAACTAGTTCGTCTGGATCAATTGGTTTAGATACATGAGTGTCAAAGCCGCCTTCCAAGGCACGGATACGAGCCTCAGGATCGGCATAAGCTGTTAAAGCAATAGCTGGGACTCGTCCACAATTATTCGATTTGAGCGCACGGAATTTACGGATGAAAGTGTAGCCATCCTCCCCAGGCAACCCAATATCAGAAATTAAAACATCGGGCTGTAATTCGGACAATACCTTGTGCGCCGCATCCGCTGATATTACTGGTATAACTCTTGCTCCATCCATTTCCAACACAGTAGTGATGAAAAAGCGAGTATCATTATCATCCTCAATTACCAGAATATCTAAACCAGCAAGAGTTCCAGAAGGTTCCATAAATGAAATTTTATCGTAAATTAAGGGTTTAAATCCCCATTTTGAAAATGTCTTTATGGTCTTTCCTACATGGCTTGAAAAGTCAGATACCTATCCCTAAAATAATTAATCATTCGTAATTACAAATTACGAATTGTTAACTAACTCCTCACTTGTCTAAAGTTCTTACACTCAGTACTTGGGGTGGTGTCGAATCTGGCGGATAAATCACATCTACCAGTACTATCCGTTTAGTGGAAGGTGGAAGTATAACTTGTACCAATGGTTCTAACACCTGACCAGTTCTGTGCCATAGATGTACGTAGCGGGTCTTGTGTTGACCTTGGTCATCGAAGTAACGCAGCCGCACCGTACCACGGAAGAAGGGAAAATCTAAGGATGGTTTGCGGAAACGTACACCACCTTGGGATAATTTATCTTCCTTCAAAGGTGTTTCTAAAGTAACGGTAACGGTCTGATTTTGGTTGGTATTGTTGCTTAAAGGTAAGGTGAGTTTATATTCCACCCCATAATTACCATGTGCTTCATAAGCCGTATCTGGATAACGTACCAGCATTTTAGCAGTTTGGATTTGTTGAGTGCCTAATCGACCACTCCGCAATGTGTCTAAAACATAAGAAATAGCTTTGCCACGCTGGGGAATAGTCAGATTGGTTTGGGGATTATCCACCAATTTTGCTTGCCACTGGGAACCTTGTGACACACCAGCTACACGCCCATAAATCAGTGCGCCACTGGTAGCATTTGGAGGAGTCGGGGTTTTATCTCGCGGGCCGGCAAAGTTCCCGTTATCTAGTAAAGCTTGCCATTCTCCAAGAGTGGGTGGGCGTTCTGTATTATCAGAATTTTTCTTGGCAAACATTGCTAAACTTGCTGCATAAACTCGATCGCTACTACGCAACCGCATAAAGCTAGAGCGACCATTCACAGGCTTTTCTAGATTTCGTACAGGAATCGGATGATTTAGTAACATCCGGCTTAGCCCTGGCGGAATTATCAGCTTTGCGGGGAAATCAGCTTGTCGAACACCCCGGAGTACATCACCAACAGCGCGATCGCCTGGCCCGGAGTAAGCTTTACCATCGTTATTTTCTATGTAGGGGCGTAAGGTAACAAAAGGCGCATCTTGCATCAAGTAACTCGCCGCTTGTAACACATCCACTGTTACAGGTTTTTTGCCAGGGTTATGCAGAATTACACCCAGGTATAGCGTTTGTAAATCCTTGGGAGTGTGCGTGTAGTGGTGAGCAAATAAGTCAAAGCGCCCCTTGAAGGGAAAATTCAGGTGCGCTGCTGCAACTTTTTTACCATTTGTAGGAAGGGTAGAAAGTAAAATTCCCTCGGTTTTGATCCATTCTGGGCTATTGCTGTTAAAAACAGGCGTTGTATCCAACTTACCTGGTAGAGCCAGAATTTCTCCTGGTTGCACGATTTCTTGGGGTGCTAGCTGAGGTGTTTGAGCGATCGCTGAATTCTTTTTATCTAGCGTGCATCCAAAGGTTTGAGTTATGGCAAGTCCTAATAGAAGTGTAAATACAGGTAGTGGTAATTTAGCCAGCATAAATTTGCGCGTCAATCACGCTGTAGTGTCAAATATAACAAGTTATTATTACAAGTTTCTAGAAACGGATTTCTGAAAATGCGTAGTATAGCCCGCACTTCGGCTGCGCTCAGTGACCACCGCAGGCATCGCTATGTATATAGCAAAACAGTTCAGTTAAAGCATTTCTTTATTCTCTCAGTGCCCTCTGCGTCTCTGTAGTAGCCTGCGGCAAGCCGCCCCGCGTCTACGTAAAAAAAAATTGACTAAAATAAAACTGTTGTATCTAGTATTCCTCACTAGCTCACTGCGAGAAAAAACCAACAAACAGTAGAGGCAAAAGTATTAGTAGGGACACAATTAATACGAGGGTTGCCGGCTCGATTTTAATCTGGTTCTTTTGTGGATCGCGCATTTGGCTTGCTCTCGAAAAATAAGTATATTAACTCAGCCTAAAGGATGTTTATTCCTTTTTCCAAGCCCAATCAGGTTGAAAAATGTAACTTTTTAGTAACTTTATCGCCCCATCAGCTTATTTCTTCCAAGGTAGTTTAGTTCCCATTTCAGTCAATGCAGAAAAGATGAGATAGAGGACGAGTAACCCAGCACCCGCAAAGAAAGCCAGTAAATCGTTATCCATAAATGCTGTTTGCTAAAACTTCGCTAATCATAGCGAAATCTACTAATCTTTAGCATTTTTCTGAGCCTGCAATCTTTGGTCTTGTGGATGCAAACTGTACCAGCCATACCAGTGACGAACTGCTAGCCAAACGGCTGAAAGTAAACCCGCTAGGCTGAGGGTGAGGCCGCTAAATGGTACTAATAATCCAAAAATTGGTAATACTGCTCCAGCAATAGTGCAGATAATAGCAGCCAGGGAAGCACTGCGACTGGCTCCCAATCCCCATGTCAAAAACAGTAAGATGATGGAAATTAACGTCCAAGCCAACTGAGCATTGATGACACGAGCCAGATAGGTCAAAATTAATAGACAAGCAAAGAAAATACTAGCAGCGATCGCAACATTTTTGAAACTCATTGGTAGTGATAAATATAACAACAACATCCACCACACAAATATTGCTGGTGCTAGCAATAAAAGACGCGGAATTACCCCCGTATGACGAATCGGTTCGGTGTTGGTAAACACTCCAAATGGATTTTTGACTGAAACATTCTCGTCAAATTTCCAAGTAAATTGCGTACTGCGTCCGTCAGATTTAATATCGTCAGGTTCAATACCACTGGCAAAATTAGCCGGAGCAAAGTTAGCAATTGCTATGAGGCGGAAGTTAGATAGGATTTGTCCCCCTGCACTATAAACCCAGCGAGGCCCGCCTCTAGCTTGATAGGTGACTCGAAAGGTAGTTTCTTCTCCTGGTTGCAGCCGGAAGGGAAAACCATAGTCTTCTGGATTGATTTGTTGCAATCTTGTCCCGTCACGCTCGATTTTGTAGCTAGAAAGCAGTGTGTAGCCGTTAGGTGGCGGTGCTTCAAAGAAAAAATTATTAATATCCTTGAGTTTATTAACTACTTTATAATCGGCAGTATAATCTGCCCGATAAATTGAGCTACGCCCTGGAATATCTACGTTTTGGTCAAGCTTGACTTGAATTTGCGAACCAGCCAAGCTCAAGAAGCGGTTAATTTGTCTTGTCTCATTTACCTTGACTATTTTGTTGCCAACTTGAGTGTTATATGAGTATGGCTCTTGAATAGAGTAGCGGACTTGGGGGGCAAGTTGTTCGAGCTTTTCACCTGCAACACTTTCAGCCACTTGAGCTACCTTTGCTTGTTCCCAATAGTGGTAGCGATTGCTTAAAGTTGAACAGAGAAAAAATCCTGGTACTAAGAGAACTAATACTAGAGTTAAATGCTGTAATCCACGCAATAGTTGAGAATAGCCAACAGCCCATTCACCGATAAATATAAGCTGTTCCGGCTGGCTGCGACGGAGAGAAAAACTTATCAGTGCGATCGCAACTCCTAAAGCTACGATCAAAAATACTAATAACAGTGAAGCTTTGAGCGCCTGGGTTCCAAATTGAACAAGCTCAATCGGATGCGTCAAATCAGGTAATCCGGGAATACCTTGAGCAGAAGATGACATTGGCTAAATTTTTGCAGAATTTGGAGAACCAGACCGATCAATTCGCTTAAAAGTTTCTGAATAATAGTTTTATTTAATACGCAGATATTTTCAAGAAGTACTGCTGAATTGCTCAATGGCAACTGAGAACTTACACAAAAATCTCTCAAATTCTTATTTATCTGTGTTCTCCGTAGCTCTGCGTTAGCCCGATGCAAGCCTTGTTGCATATAAGTTTTTCTGTTAATCATACTAAGTCTCATTAGTATCAACATCAAAAACTCGGCCATCATGACCGGGTTTTTGAGTGGAAACAGAGGCTATATTGCCTAAAGGTTAGTTATAGAAGTTCAGTATAAAATCGATGCTCTGATTAGGGATACCGCTTGACTGTTATCGATTTCGGAAAATTAGCTAAAAATTTTTGAGTAGTCTTCCTTTCTCTTCCAAGCAGCAACCGACTGGAAGCGCCAGAGTGTAGGATGGAGAAATATTTATTAATTTTCCGGCTTTTGCTGATGAATAATGGATTTAGTAGCTGGCAAGAATGGTTAACAGTATTTACTTATCTAGGTTTTACAGTCTTTATTATCTGGCGCGTATTTACCGCCGAGAAGAATTAAAAAAGCTGCATATCATTTCACCAGGGTCTTTTTGCTCAAAGGGTAAACGACCTCTATCTTGCTGAACCTTGACTCGTTCCCGGCAATTGTAAACCTCGGTGGGTCTTTTTACTCCATCTACACTAACGGTTGCTCTGTATTCCCAATAGTTTTTAGCACTTCGGTTAATGCTGAGAATGCAAATCTGGTGGTGTTGGCGTAGCCCGTTGTAGAAATCGTAATTGCGGCATACAGATGCAAAAGCTGGATGTGCTACGGATAAATTTAGTATCAATAGCAACATAAATATTCCTACTTTTATTTTATTCATAAAAAATTATTTAACATTCGGAACTCCGTAAAATAAAATACCAGCTATAGGAGAGTCCTATAGACAATTTGTATTGAGCAGAAAAGTCTCAAACTTGATGCTGTTCATGTACCATACCCTAATACCAATTCGTAATATCCTGCGGGAAGCCGGACTTCGTGCGTCTACGTAATTGAGAAAGTCAGATTACATCTGGCTGGGTTTCCACCATTTGTATCTGTAGTCTTATTTTGGAGAATTGATATAACAATAATTTGCAAAAAAAAGCCAGTCTTAAGGACGATAAAATTGCGACTAAAAACAAATTTTGAGCAATCTCAGATTGCACGCTGTTGTGCGGCGGTGCTGCTTTTCGGTCAAGTGTGGCTACATTTTATCCAGGGAAAAACTTACTACCACAAAATCATGCAACATTTGGTGACTGCTGGACCCGGTTCTATCTCTCCAGTTCTCCTGGTTAGCGGTTTTGCAGGAATGATTTTTACTATTCAGACGGCAAGAGAATTAGTCCGGTTTGGGGCTGAAAATGCTGTGGGAGGTGCTTTTGCTTTAGCTTTTTGTAGAGAATTGGCTCCAATTTTAACCGCTAGTATTATGGCAGGACAAGTGGGTTCTGCTTTTGCAGCAGAAATAGGTGCAATGCGTGTAACTGAGCAAATTGATGCACTTTATATGCTCAAAACTGACCCCATTGATTATCTAGTACTTCCTAGAGTAATCGCTTGTTGTTTGATGGTACCTTTGATGACGATTTTGGCTTTAGTTACTGGCATTATCGGCGGAGTTTTTGCCGGATCGTACTTTTACAAAATTATTCCCGAAACATTTTTAGAATCAGTCAGAAATTTTTTAGAACCATCAGATTTGTTTATTATTTTGCTAAAAGGGTTTATTTTTGGTGTGCTGGTTGCTGTCATCGGCTGTAGTTGGGGTTTAACTACTAAGGGGGGAGCTAAGGAAGTAGGAGAATCGGCAACAAAGGCAGTTGTTACTAGTTGGGTATCCATTTTTATCATGGATTTTTTCCTTTCTCTACTACTATTTGACCAGCCTGCATTTTGAAGGGGGCACGGGGAAGGGAGCAGGGGGAAGGGGACAGGACAGTAAAATTAGTGGTAACAGAGCTTGTCTATTCGCATAGCGTCCCATAGGGAAGTACAGTTTTCCTCCTGCCTCCTGCCTTCATTTATAAATCTTTAGGTAAGAAATATCAGTTCTAAAGCTTTGGTGGAGCCCACCACAGATATCCCTAATTTTTTTGAATATACTTCATAATTTTATCAGAACGTGGGAATATATTAACTCGTAAATTAGCGCACCTAAAGCTAAACCTGCAAATGAAAAGATAGATGCAGTAAAAAAAGCTAGCCCTTCTCTAAGACCTGCTCTTTGGAAATCTATCCTGACTAATATAGTTGCCGAAATGATAAGTAAAGTATCAAGAAATACCCGAAACCAGGCAATCATCAGAAAAAATAAGAAAGCTGCTAAGACGGCAACGCCAAAAGACCTGATGTTTGATTTAAGCAAAATACTGAAGTAATAGGTCATTTTCGGCCAAGGAGTGGTCAACGTCACTATTAAAAGCAAGATTGCAACCACAGTCAGCACCCACACAAACAGAGGAGCGTGTGTTTCAGATATTACCCAGCCCAAGGTACTGTAACTAAGCAGTACTAACGCCAGGGACACCCAAGGAACTCTTTTAAAAATTGGCATGGGTTAATATTCCTAGTACAAGGTCAAGGTATTATTCCATTATTAAATTTTATTAGGAATGCGCTTTGATTTTTGTTCGTGCAGTGTGGTGTAGCCATACTTACTTGGCTTAAGAGGCAACGGGAAAAAAGGCTCTTTGAGTTGCACTTAGCTTCGCAAAAATCAAAAATAACTCTTATAGAAGGCAGATTATTATAACTATTGATTAATAGCTAAACAATCATTTTCTGCCCACCAAGCGTAGATGGGCGTGTCGCTGCCTGGTAAAGCACCAAAAGTATTAGGTTGCAATACATTTATCCTAATACCATTTGTTAATTCCACAACATAATTAACGTGTGTGCCCAAATACATAACATTAATAAGTCGCCCTTCAAAGCAGTTAGCTGGCAAATTGGGTGGATAAAGCGAAAGCTGTATTTTTTCTGGGCGCACGCTCACTACTACCGCTTGTGATAATTGAGATGGTGTATCTTCAGCCCGGCTAATGATAATTGAGAGCCCTGTTTTTGTGGAAATTTTAATACTAGAGGAGTCTACCGCTACGATTTCACCACTGAATAAATTAGTATCGCCAATAAAATCAGCAACAAAAGATGTCTGGGGACGTTCGTAAATTTGGCTGGGAGTGCCAACTTGTTCAATTTTGCCTTGGTTCATGACGGCAATGCGATCGCTCAAAGATAATGCTTCTTCTTGGTCGTGTGTCACCATCACAAAGGTTACTCCCAAGTCTTTGTGTAAATTTGATAACTCAATTTGCATCTCTTTACGTAGTTTTAAATCTAACGCCCCTAAAGGTTCATCTAGTAATACGACGGTGGGACGGTTGACTAAAGCCCTTGCTAAGGCGACTCGTTGCTGTTGACCACCAGAAAGTTGACTAGGAAAGCGCGATCGCAAACTTTCCATTTTCACTAACTTTAAAGCTTCTTGAACTCTAATTTCAATTTCCGATTTGTGGATTTTTTTTAACCGTAGTCCAAAGGCGATGTTATCCCAGACATTCAAGTGATTGAATAGAGCGTAACTTTGAAATACAGTATTGACGGGTCGGCGGTAAGGCGGCACATTAGTCATAGACTGACCCTGAATCAACACTTTGCCAGCATCAGCGATTTCAAAGCCAGCAATTAAACGTAGTGTTGTTGTTTTGCCACAACCGGAGGGGCCTAAAATACTAAAAAATTCTCCTTGCCTGACATCTAAGTCTATTCCGTGTACTGCTGGTTCTTGGTTAAAAAACTTGAACACGTTACGCAGTTCAACATCAAGTGGCTGAAAAGTTGTTATCCCCCTCTGATTCTGCATGACAATTTGAGCCATAATCCTTAGTAGAATGCCGTGATCTTACGTAACTTTGTCAGTAGTCTATTGGGCAGACTATATTTGACACTTTGGTTTATTGTATCCGCCAAAAACAATTGTTCAAGAATATACTTGCCCGATTTCTTCATACCCAGTCTTGGGCATGAGTTTAGGGTAATTGTATACAGATAATACCGCTCTTAGAATCATTCTTTGTCTTATGTCTTTATTCCCATCAATTGGCAGCAAAAAAGATACACGTACAGTTGGACGTGGTTTTCAATCAATATTTTTAATCGTATTTACCCTCTTAATGACCACTGGGATTGAGGCTCGTTTGGCCTATTTGCAAATTGTTGAAGGTCCAAAACTCCGAGAACGAGCCGAAGCGAACCGGATTCGGATGATTGCTAAACAACCAGAACGGGGTAATATTTTTGACCGCAACGGTAAGCTTTTAGCCAGTACTCGCTATCCTAGTTCTGTATATTTGTGGCCGATGGCACATACTAAGCCTTCTTGGTCTGTAGTTGGCCCACGTCTAGCGCAAATTCTCAACATTCCGCAAGATGAGATGGAAAAGAAATTAGAACAAGCAGGTGCTAATTCTTCTTCACTCATCCGAATTGCTCGCGATCTCAATGAAGCAGAAATTACGGCGCTTAAGGAGTATAAAAATGAACTTCCAGAAGTGGAGATTAATACAGATTCTGTACGTTATTATCCTCATGGGAAGCAATTGGCTCATGTATTAGGCTATACGCGAGAGTTGACCGCCGACCAGTTAAAGGATAAGAAGCAGGAAGGCTACCGACTGGGGGATGTAATCGGTCAGATGGGGGTGGAAAGAGCTTATGAGAAAGTGCTACGAGGCGAATGGGGTGGTCAACAGGTGGAAGTGGATGGTGCGGGTAGACCAATCCGAGTTGTGGGCGAGAAACAGGCAAAGGCTGGTAACGATTTGCATCTGACCATAGATTTGGATGTGCAACAGGCAGCAGAAAAAGCTTTAGGAAATCAACGAGGTGCGATCGCAGCACTCGATCCAAATAACGGTGCTGTTTTAGCGCTGGTATCTTACCCCACCTTTGATCCGAATATCTTCTCAAAACAAAAACTTTCCCAGAAAGATTGGGAAAGCTTGCAAGGTAAAGATCATCCCTTGGTCAATCGGGCTTTGAGTGCCTTTCCACCTGCCAGTACTTTCAAAATTGTCACCACGACAGCCGGACTGGAATCAGGTGAATTCTCTCCTGGCTCAATATTACAGACCTTTGGTTCTCTGACCGTTGGTGGTGTGACTTTTGGTGAGTGGAACCACGCTGGATTCGGGCCATTAGGATTTCCGAGAGCGTTGGCTATGAGTAGTGATACTTTCTTCTATCAAGTTGGCAGAAAAGTTGGTGGCCCAACTTTAATCCAATGGAGCCGCAAATACGGATTTGGTCAAAGAACTGGCATTGAATTTCCTAACGAAGAATCAATAGGCTTGGTTCCAGATGAAATATGGAAGCAGAAAGTTTTGAAGACACCTTGGACTGTAGGCGACACCATTAATATGTCAATTGGTCAAGGCGCTTTGCAAGTGACACCCCTACAATCGGCAATTATGTTTTCTGTCCCTGCGAATGGTGGGTATCGCGTTCAACCGCATTTGCTCAAAGACAACGAAGAAGCAAAAAGTTGGCGAGAATCTTTAAATATGAAGCCGGAAACTATCAAAGTTCTCCGCGATGGACTGCGGAAGGTAGTGAGTGAGGGTACTGGTAAGCGCTTGGACGTGCCGACAATTGCCCCAGCTTCTGGAAAGAGTGGCACTGCTGAAGCTGGTGTTGGTCGCCCAAATCATACTTGGTTTGGTGCTTATGCCCCTAGTAATAAGCCGGAAATCGTGGTTGTGGCCTTTGGTGAAAACTCTGGCGAACACGGCGGTACTGTTTGTGGACCAATGGTTTTACAAGTGCTAGAAGCTTATTTTCAGCACAAGTATCCAGGTAAGTATAAAAAACCTCAGCCCGATCCATCAGAAGCAAAAACTCAGAATTCAGGACATGGCACTGGAGATTAGTGCCGCAGAGCGGAATTAAAAATTAAAAGTGACGCTCGCAGACTCGCTAACGCTGCGCTAAAAAAATTAAAAATGAATACAGCCTAAGTGTTTTATTCATTTGGAATGGGTGGTTTATTTCCGCCGACCTGTACTAGTGTGCAAAATTCAGAATTCAAAAAGTCTTTGGGCGATGAGATGGAAGAGAGTAGCTTATGGTATTAATTGAAAACAATTAATCACTGCCTATTAGTTTGCCGTTAAATACCTGCTAAGAATTTAGCAGAGTTGTTTACAGATAATCTTAATTTTGAAATCTTCTTTTTCTTATGACTATATTAAAACCATCTCCACTTAGCGGACATAAAAATACACGTACAGTTGGACAGAGTTTCCAGCCGATATTCTTAATTATATTTACTCTATTAATGCTGACGGGAATCAGCATTCGTTTGGCATATTTGCAAATTTCTGAAGGAGCAAGCCACCGAAAACGAGCCGAGTCAAATCGAATTCGGATGATTCCCAAGCAACCAGAACGAGGTAATATTTTTGACCGCAATGGCAAACTTTTAGCCAGTACTCGCTATCCTCGCTCTGTATATTTGTGGCCGATGGCACATGCCAAGCCTGCATGGTCAGTTGTGGGGACACGTCTATCTCAAATTCTTGAGGTTCCCCAAGAAGAGATGGAGAAGAAATTAGAAGAGGCAGGCGCTAACTCTTCTTCACTTATACGGATTGCTCGTAACTTGAATGAAGCACAAATTACGGCATTGAAGGAGTATCAAACCGAACTTAAAGACGTAGAAATTCATACAGAAGCCGTTCGCTATTATCCACACGGCAAGAAATTAGCTCATGTATTAGGCTATACGCGAGAACTGACCGCCGACCAGTTAAAAGAAAAGCAGCAGGAGGGCTACCGATTAGGTGATGTGATTGGTCAAATGGGAGTTGAAAAAGCTTATGAGATAAATCTGCGGGGCGAATGGGGGGGTCAGCAGGTAGAAGTAGATGGTGCAGGTCGGCCGCTCCGAGTTTTGGGGGAGAAGCAGGCGAAGCCTGGTAAAGATTTGCACTTGACCCTAGATTTAAATATGCAAAAAACAGCAGAAAAAGCTTTAGGCGATCGCGACGGTGCGATCGTGGCACTTGACCCAAAGAACGGTGCCGTTTTAGCAATGGTATCTCACCCCACCTTTGACCCCAATATTTTCTCGAAGCAGAAACTTAGCCAAAAAGATTGGGAAACTGTACAAGGTGCAGATCATCCCTTGGTGAATCGCGCCCTCAGCGCCTTTCCACCCGCGAGTACCTTCAAAATTGTCACTACCACAGCTGGTCTAGAATCAGGTAAATTTTCTCCTGGTACAGTCTTGCAAACCTACGGTTCCTTAAGTTTTGGCGGTACCCGATTTGGTGAATGGAATCACGCCGGATTCGGGCCGTTGGGTTTTGTCGGTGCATTACAGTGGAGTAGTGATACCTTTTTCTATCAAATTGGTCGCGGAGTCGGCGGCCCAACTTTAATTGAATGGACTCGCAAGTATGGATTTGGTAAAAAAACCGGTTTTGAGTTTGCCAACGAAGAGGCAAAAGGTTTAGTACCAGATGAGACATGGAAGCAGAAAGCTTGGAAGATACCTTGGACTGTCGGAGACAGCATTAATATGTCAATTGGTCAAGGTGCTTTACAAACTACACCCCTGCAAGTCGCCATCATGTTTGCCGTGCCCGCAAATGGTGGCTATAGAGTCCAGCCGCATTTGCTTAAAGACAATGAAGAAGCAAAAAGCTGGCGAGAATCTTTAAATATGAAGCCGACAACCATTAGTGTTCTCCGGCAAGGACTACGGAAAGTAGTAGCTGAAGGTACTGGTAAGGCTTTGAATCAGCCAACAGTTCCCCTAGTCGCGGGTAAGAGTGGTACTGCCGAAGCCTGGAAGGGACGTGTTAAGCAAAATCACGCCTGGTTTGGTGCTTATGCACCTGCTGAACAGCCAGAATTTGTGATTGTGGCATTTGCGGAACATTCCGGCGGTGGCGGTGGTAGCATTGCTGCGCCAATGATCTTACAAATTATGGAGGAATATTTTCAGCGCAAGTATCCAGGTAAGTATCAGAAACCAACGCCGAAGAAAGCATGAAATTGGGAATTGATTATTTCCCTGTGTCTCTCATCTCGATACAAAAATGAGGTCAATTGTGATTGACGACTATATCCGAGCCGCAATGACTCAAAACCAGATTCCTGGACTTTCTGTAGCCGTGGTGCAGGAAGGTGAAGCTGTTTTAGTTAAGGGCTATGGGCTGGCGAATATAGAACACTCTGTTTCAGCGAATGAACACACAATTTATGAAGTTGCGTCTGTTGGTAAAACTTTCACGGCTACAGCCGTAATGATGCTGGTAGAACAAGGGATAATTTCGCTAGATGATGCGATGCCTGCGGCGGTAAACTACGCAGACTATCTCGATCATCTACCCCTGACATGGCAAAATGTCACAATTCAACATATTCTGTCTCATCAGTCTGGAATTCCTAGCTATACCGATGCCCCAAACTACTGGGAAATTACCCATCTTAATTTATCGAAATCTGAAATTTTGGCTCTAGTTACTCACCTACCCCTCAAGTTCCAACCGGGTGAGTTTAGCGCCTATGACAACACAGGCTACTATCTACTGGGTTTGATCCTAGAAAAGGTAACTGGACAATCTTATGGAGATTTGTTGCAAGAGCGCATTTTTACTCCTTTGGGAATGAATGCAACCGTAATGAACTATCCCAGCGACATAGTGTCACACCGCGCTGCTGGCTATCGCTTGCTAAACAGCAAACTCGTTAACAAACCTTACTACAGTCCTTCAGTTACTTATTCTGCTGGAGGTCAACTTTCCAGTATAGAAGATATGGTGAAGTGGGAACAGGCGCTTTGTAGTGCAACTCTGCTAAAGCAATCAACCCTAGATAAAATGTGGACTCCTCGTTTTCCCAATCAGGGCGATGATTGGGAAAAGTTGAGATATATTGCAGGTTTAGGTTGGTGGGTATTGAATTACGGCGATCGCCGAGTAGTTGGTCATAATGGTTCGATACTAGGATTTGCAAGTAACATTACCCGCTTTATTGATGACAAAATTACCGTGATTTTACTTTGCAATCTCGATAAAATTTCCCGACCAGATGCGATCGCTAAGAAAATTGCTGAATACTACTATCCTGCCCTTAAGGAAGTAATTATTCAGCCTCCGTTAGGATAAGAAGATCGGTAAAACTAATCTCTGCTAATTTTAGATTTTGAATTTTAGATTGAAGGAAAAATCTAAAATCTAAAATCGAACAACTCCTATGGCGATATCTTAGTGGGTTTCAAATTTCTGGCTTTGTAGAACATTTCTAAGCTGTTGCGATCGCCGACAAAACGCCAGTGCCAAGGCTCATAACTCACACCTTGAACATTATCTTTAGGAAAAGACATTTCAAAGCTAAAACGTGCTGCATTTGCTTGCAGCCACTGATAAGCCTTGGTCTTGTCAAAATTGGTTTGGAGATTAGTTGCTGGTACCGATCCATCCCCAACATCCACAGCATAACCTGTGTGATGTTCGCTATGACCAGGAGGAGCGCTGAGGGCAGCTCGTTCTGCTGGTGTTTGATTTCGTTGGGCACCGACACCAAAAAACAATTGTTCCTGGTCTTTCACTGAGCGAAAGCCAGAAATGGGCACTAAAGTTACACCTGCACTCCGGGCTGCTGCTACCATCTCCTCAAACTTTTGGGCAGCAGATTTTCGCATTCTAATGCCCCTATTTGCGGAGATGGTTACTAGTTCTGACTGAGGCGCTTCTGGGTAGGGAAAATGCCCTAATACAGTATCGCTAGAATTATTAGATGGTGCTGGAGTCGGAGGAGTAGAAGTAGCTGGTAAAGGTTGAGAATCGGCGGTTTTTTTGGGTGCAGTGACGAAAAACAAAAAACCGCTAATTAAAGCCAGCAGGATAAATCCCACCACTCCGCCAATCAGCATAATTTGGGGCTGCAACCACATTTTGCGTGCTGCAACAGGTGTATCACGTACAGCCACTGGAATATCATCACCAAGGTCATTCGATGAGTTTTGCGGTTTTCCAGAAAACCCTGCCTTATTCAAGCGTAAACTCCTGTTTTTGTGGAATAGCCATAACAGATTTTGCACTGGACAAAAGTAGACGTAACAGGTAGCATTTTACATCTGTGGTTCTTAGGCGCAATCTTGACAAACCTTTTAGAACTATACGTCAAGCTGGGAGGATTAGTCCTGGTAGGTTTTGTTCTGGGACGCAAACTACCTGTAACAGTTCCTACACGTTTGGGACAGTTTATTTTTTGGGTGGGAGTACCCATAAGCATAGTATCGTTTTTGCGTCAATCTAGCTTGTCGGGACAAATTTGGATTGCACCTGCTACCGCTTACCTCGCCATTTTACTAGGAGCATTTTTAGCTTGGTTAGGAATTAAAGCGCAAGCCTATTTTAGAAATACTGTCTCCGAACCACCAACTCAAGCTAGCTTGATATTAGCAGCAATGTTGGGTAACACAGGTTATCTTGGTTTTCCCATTACCTTAGCAATGGTAGGCAAGGAATACTTTGCTTGGGCGCTATTTTACGATTTGTTAGGTTCATTCCCAGGAACTTACGGTTTGGGTGTATTACTAGCAGCGCGTTTTGGCGGTGGTGTCCAGAATCATTGGCAGATTGCCAAGTCTATCTTAATTAATCCTGCGCTGTGGGGTTTCGGATTTGGCTTGCTGTTTCGGCAGGTGACAATTCCCACAGTTACGGAATTCTGGTTAGAAAAATTTGCTTGGAGTAGTGTAGCTTTATCCCTGGTATTAATTGGAATGCGACTGGCGCTGCTCAAATCTTGGCGTAGCCTACCACAAGTAGGGATGAGCTTGGGAATCAAAATGCTGCTAGTTCCCTTGATATTGGGCAATATTCTACCAGTATTTGGAATAACTGGAGCGATCGCAAAAGTAATTATCTTACAAATGGCCATGCCTCCAGCTTTTGCCACACTCGTAATCGCTGAGGCATTCAATCTCGATCGCGATCTGGCAGTTACAGCCCTAGCTGCTGGGGCTATAGTATTGTTGGTTACTCTCCCCGTTTGGCTGTGGCTATTTTGATTTTGGATTTATGCACTGTGACACATATCAGTTAAATTTCTACTGGATGTTGCCCATAATATGGCAAAGCCTCTGACCAATTAGGGTACTTACCTTCTTGCCAATCAAGATTAGCTAGTTCCAAAATACTTGTTACCGTTGCTGCTAACCCAGATTTTGCTTGAATTAGCTGATAATTAGTGTTCCAATTTCCTAAAGTTTCCTGCCATGCTTCTGGTGTGAATACTCTATCTGGTAAACACACTTTTAGTTTAGAAACATCTGGCTCAAACTGATAGATAGCAGCAAAGATTTGACCTCGTTGGGCTGGCATTTCTACAGCAATAGTTTTTAGATTTAGACTTTTGCCTACTTCTGCCCAAGCCACCGCAGCTAAAGTTGAAATTGCAAATATAGGGATATCTAATTGTTGACCTAAAGTTCGAGCAGCGACAACACCAATGCGAGTTCCTGTAAAGCCACCAGGACCTTTTGCAACTGCGATGAAAGACAAATCCGCCCAAGTTTGCGGTTTGATAAAGTCAATTAAATATTGATGGATTAAGCTAGATAAATCACGCCCCAAATTCCAAACTTGAGAGCGATTTTCACCAGAAAAATTACTAATTGCCAATCCTAATTCGGGAGTGGTGGTGTGTAGTGATAAAGCGTATTTCGTTGTGAAGTGTTTTAGTTCTGTAGTCAAAGTTAATTAAAATATTGATTTTTCTATAGTTAACTTGATGTATCTATTCAAGCACATCATAGTTATGAATTTTCATTTTGTTTTTATCCCCATGAGGGGAAGTAATTGAAAAACTCTACCCTTTTATAAGCCTTACTATGGCAGTTTTTGAAGGGTTAATTTTAGCAGGTATCTAATTTATCTGTCATTCAGCTTAAATTATTGACAATAGGATAAGGGACTACCGTCCTCAAATTGCTTACAACGCAGGCATTTCGCGGGGTTGAACGAAAGAAAAAGGGTTTTAGCGATCGCTATACCCCACGAACAACCTACGTGTGTAAAACCAACTAAGTACTTTTACTCCCACTAGGAAACTTGGGATGGAATTGTCAAGATTTTGTTATTAATGGGCTGAGGCATCATATACTACTTTTGACTTCTCAAGTCGGCACTAATTCACCAGGACGCAATTTCGACCACTTACCCGTTTCCCGTTTAAAGCTGAGACAACCAACAACATCCCATTCCATCTCAATTAGATCATCTTTTGTCCGAATATTGACATTGATAGAAGGTTCATTCGGATCAAAACTGGGTGTTTCAGTCAAGTGAGGCTGTTGGTGCTGCCCTTCTACGGCATGATAGGTAACACAGCTGTCTACATAGTGGCAGTTCACACAAATACACATAATAGAACCAACTCCAGGGGCCTTTATTGTTAATCTAACTTAAGCCCAACCGTTATTCATGAGTTGCTGGGTTGATTTTTATTACAATGCATGAATCAATTCCTTCTACCCTAGCTCCCGAAAATTGGCCTTTTAGTTTAGAATTCTTGCCACAATCAGCTTACATGGTAGGTGGCGCTGTGCGAGATGCGCTACTTGGTAGAACTCGTGAATATCTGGATCTAGATTTTGTCATCCCATCTAAAGCGGTAAAGGTAGCAAGAGCGATCGCTCATCATTACAAAGCTGGTTTTGTATTACTCGATGCAGAACGACAAATTGCTCGTGTGGTTTTTCCCCACGCCACAGCCGACTTTGCCCAACAGGAAGGAGATAGTTTAGAGGTTGATTTGCACAGACGAGACTTTACAGTAAATGCGATCGCCTATAATCCCCATACACAAGAAATTATCGATCCTCTACAAGGCTATGTAGACTTACAACAGGGCATTTTGCGAATGATATCACCCGCAAACTTAGAAGATGATCCTTTGCGCTTAATGCGAGGTTATCGCCAAGCCGCCCAATTAGGTTTTACTATTGAGCCAGGTACCCGAACCGCAATTTGTTCTTTAGCATCACATCTGAGCAAAGTTGCAGCCGAACGAGTTCGGGTAGAAATTGGCTATCTACTGGCAAATTCTCAAGGTACTCCTTGGATCTCAAGTGCTTGGGAAGATGGTTTACTTGCCCCTCTCTTCAAAAATGCTACTCGTGAAAGCTTGAACAAACTAGCCGCAGTTGATAATGCAGCCGCCTTAATCACAGAAAATTGGCAACAATTAGGGGCAAAACTACAAGAATATGTCCGCGATAGTATCAAAACTACTTGGTTAGGTATTGCCAAACTTGCTTGTCTTGTCAATCCCAATCCAGAATTAGCAGAAATAGAGCTACAACAACTAACTTATAGTCGTGCCGAAATTCGGGGTGTAACCACTGCTTTGAAATTGTTACCGCAGTTTAAAGTAGTCGATATGTCTTTGCGAGAACAATATCTTTTATTCCGTGACGCAGATATTGTGTTTCCCACTGCGGCAGTATTGGCTATGGCACTTGATAATTTGGTAGAGGCGATGTCTGGTGACAAGCCACAACACACAGCAGTCGCTACAAGTTTGGAAACCAAAGCAAGGGACTGCCCTGTCTTGACACTTTTAATCAACCGCTACCTTAACCCTGACGATCTGGTTGCTCATCCCTCTCTACTAGTGAGCGGGAAGGAGTTGCTCGTAGCATTAGATATACCAGCTTCACCAATCATTGGACAACTTTTGACAGAAATTGCCGTAGCACAAGCTGAGGGAAAAGTCTCAACGCCAACAGAAGCGATCGCTTATGCACGTCAATTACAAGAAAAGCTAAATTGAGGGAATTAGGTGTAGTACTAGCCAGAAAATCGCGATCGTTTAATCAATATTGTCAGTATACGTATCATCTATGCTACTATTTGCTTGCTATTATCATGTTGTGTTTTTCTTGCAATTTAGCATAGATGGATAACCTAATGGATTATACACCAGTCTATTTATTTCATGGCCTAGTTAGTCGGCAGAATGTGCCCTCGTATATTTACTTAACCACCTACCAGAAAAAAATACCTCTCGGTTTTCCTAATCAGCGGAGTCTTTATGTGTAGCCTTTTTTGGATAGGACTAACTGTTAATGAATGGAAAGCCTTTAATTTTGATTGTAGAACACAATCTACATGATTTAGAGCTACTTAATTCTCATCTAGGAATATTAAATTTTTCATGCATTTGTACCAAGCAAGGGGTGAGGGCTGTGATGTTAGCACAAACTCATCAACCAGATTTAATCCTGCTAGATACGATGCTATCTAATTCGAGTGCTAACCAAGTCATTGATGACCTCAAACACAATTCAAAAACTGCTACTATCCCAATTATTGCAGTAACACCTCTAACAGAGGTACAAGATGATGAATCCACTAAGCTTGCAGGATTTGATGATTCTATTACTAAACCCTATGATTTTAATCAATTAGAAGTGGTAATCAGTCGGCATATTCAGTTTCAAAACTTAAGTATTCAATATTACAAGTAAGTGAGCGTAAATAATTGTCGTTATAGGCAATAGTCAATAGGGTTTTAGCCTAGTTCATTTTTATTTACATAGTTTGATTTTATTATGTCAACTTACTTAGTAGATGTTCAGGAAATAGACTGAGAGACTTTTCTGTAGTTTTACAATATATTTATTACGGATTTGTTTAAAATAATTATCTAATTTGAGGAATGTAAAAGTTGTTAATCAATGATTAATGAAGTCTCCCATGAATTACTGCATTGATGGTAATTTGTTGATGGGTAATCAGCTTATTTTGTGTCCAATAAGTGTAAGCATAGTTTGCATTTCCCAAACCAAGAATAATATAGCTATATTCATCCAAATTATCATTTATTAAAGATGTATAGAATATCACATTATAATATTGCCCACAAAATCGCTTGATATTTTAATAGTGCAGCAAATAAGCAGATAGTTACATATATCTCAACCAAACAGAAAGACTTCATCAACGGCTTGTTAGAATAACCGATCACAGCCAGATCGCTGAGAATATCCACAGTCAAAACACCTTCAAAGGCGATCGCGTCAATAACTCTATAAACATACTCCTAGTTTGTTCAAATAAAGTACGACGCAACTGTGCTTCTGCAATCCCAAAGCGCTTGCTAATTTCTGATAAATCCCAAATTAGCCATAGTCATTATTTCTTTAGGGATGCTTTCTCAACTATTAGTCACTAGGAATGCGTCAACTACCTCTAGCGAGTTTTTATTTTTATGACCCTGAATATCGAGTGTAATATTAGTCATCTTGCTGAATACAATAAAGCACACAGGAAATTCATAAATAGCAATTAATCAGCGTGAATTTAAAGATGACTTTAAAAATGGCTCAGTAGATATATTTTGTGAGAAAGTTAATACAAAGGTATATTCACTGATTTCAAATTCATGGATTCTTTATCTATCAATTCCTTACTTGAAGAGTTGAAAAACCCCGATGCTACAGTCCGGGACAAAGCAACCAGAAAAATTTGGCGGATCTGGTTTCAGCAAAAGGGAATCTATGGGCTGGAAATAATTGACCGTAGTCAAAAGTTACTAGATGCGGGTGAAATTGCTGAAGCTGAAACAGCGCTAACGGCACTAATTAAAGACCAGCCAGATTTTGCCGAAGCCTGGAATCGTCGTGCTTTCCTCTATTACAGTATTGGTGATTATCAAAAATCTCTGGCAGATTGTCAGATGGTTGTACAAATAAATCCGATACATTTTGGGGCACTTCACGGGATGGGGTTGTGTTATGCAGCACTAGGAGAATATGGTGAAGCGATCCGAGCTTTTAAACGTGCTTTAGAAATTCAGCCCTATTCACTAGTGAATCAAAAGTTGATTCTAGAATGTACATTTAGATTCAGCTATGACGGCAGATAGGAGAGAGCATCATACTATTTTATGAATCTGTCATTACCCTCATCAACAGCAATTCATCGCCTTAGTCACTGCAATTTTATTCAATACGCTTCTATCTGGATTGGTAGCAGCGTTATTGCTGCTTGTACTAACAGCAACTAACCATCAACTAGCAATTCTCAATTGGATAAACTTACGTTTGGTAAAGACTGGATAGCACAAGCAGAACACGGCGAATTTTACCAGGTGATAGCTACTGGTATCTAGAAAGACTACGGTTTAGATGTCAATATCAAAATGAGTAACTTTCAGCTTTCCAGCGCTACTCAATTATAGATGGGGGGTACGGTAGATTTCTTTATGGCATTGATGCCGTGAACGCAATAGCACAAAGTATTCCCAAAATTACAGTCGCAGCAATTTTCCAGAAAAACCTCTGGTGTCTTATTACACATCCCAACCCAGCAATTAAAATCCTTGCCTACTTCAAAGGCAAACCAATTTATATTAAATAAGTGGCATGAAAGTGCTGTAAAAAATGAGAATTAAAATTTAAAAACACAGAGGAGTTAATTCTCTGCAAACCCGTGCGTCCCTATGCGTCAAAAAAAAGGATATCAACTATGACGATAAAATTGGATGCCCTGATTAATTCTTTAGAAGGTATAGAAACGATTACTGATTCAGCCCAAGTAGCAAAATTATCCCAGGATTATCACAACTTTAGCCCAGTACTTGTACCGAAACTAGAGGGGAAAGTTGGGGATATTGTAGTGCGTCCCGCCAATGAAGCAGAGGTTTTAAAAGTTGCAGCCGCCTGTGCAAAACATCGTATACCCGTGACAGTGAGGGGCGCGGGAACAGGAAATTATGGGCAATGCGTACCCTTACATGGCGGTGTAATTTTAGATATGACGCGGATGCAAGGGATTCCTTGGGTAAAACCGGGGGTGGCGCGGGTAGAAGCTGGCGTGAAGTTAGCGGCTTTGGATAAAAAAGCCAGAGAGATTGGCTGGGAAATTCGGATGGCACCCTCGACTTACCGCACAGCGACAATTGGCGGATTTATTGCTGGGGGAAGTGGGGGTGTTGGCTCGATCCAATATGGGTTACTAAGCGATCGCGGTAATATCTTAGCACTGCGAGTAGTAACTGTAGAAGATGAACCCCGTGCGATCGAATTACACGGTGATGATGTACACAAGGTGAATCATGCTTGGGGAATTAACGGTATTATTACCGAAGTAGAAATCCCCTTGGGGCCAGCTTATCCTTGGGCAGAAGTTATTGTCACATTTGACGACTTTATGACAGCAGCAAAATTTGGTCAGGCCCTTGGTAATGCTGATGGCATGATTAAAAAGTTGATTTCTGTTTTTGCATCCCCAATACCCCAATACTTTCACGCCCTACAACAGTACATTCCTGAAGGGACTCACGCAGTATCTTTGATAATTGCTGAATCGAGTTTGGAATTTTTACCGGGTTTGGTGCAGCAATACGGCGGCCAAATTACTTATGAAAAACCAGCCGAGGAAGCAGCCAAAGGAACACATTTAATAGAATTTAGCTGGAACCACACTACCTTACACGCCCGGAGTGTAGATACTACAATTACCTACTTACAAAGTATGTTCCCTAGCGATTGCAGTTTGCAAGTGGTAGAGCAGTTTTATCATCACTTTGGTGATGAAGTGATGATGCATTTAGAATTTTTTCGCCTGAACGGTGCTGTAGTTATTGCTGGTTTGCAACTTGTTCGCTACACCACAGAAGAACGCCTCAATGAAATTATTCGCTATCACGAAGAACAAGGTGTAAGTATTGGCAATCCCCACACGTATATTATGGAAGACGGAGGCAGAAAAGTTATTGCTCCTGAACAGTTAAAATTTAAAGAAATAGTTGACCCATATCGGTTGATGAATCCTGGTAAAAGCAAGGTTATTCAATTACCAATTTAAAATTAGCAACCTACAGAAACACATACAGCAGACTTCAAGTTGGGTGTTATATACAAGCTAAGTCTCAAAGGTAAGAATAAAGCGGGTTTTAGTTCTGTTAGCGTAGCCGATTCTGACTCCTTAATTCTGCTGTCTCAGAACTTTCTCTTTATAATGAACACTGAAATAAACTCCAGAATACCTGTTGCGTTAACCATTGCTGGTTCAGATAGCGGTGGTGGTGCAGGAATTCAAGCTGATTTACGCACCTTTGCTTTTCACTGTGTCCACGGTACTAGCGCTATAACCTGCGTCACGGCACAAAACACTCTAGGAGTGAAAAGGGTCGATGCTATGGCAACAGAGGCTGTTGTGGCGCAAATTCAGGCAGTAGTTGAGGATATTGGCGTACAATCTGCCAAAACCGGGATGTTACTCAATCAAGAAATTATTTTTGCTGTTGCCCAGCAGGTAGAAGCTTTAGAAATCGAGAATCTAGTTGTTGATCCAGTAATGGTGTCACGTACAGGGGCACAATTGATTGATGATGATGCTGTGAAGACTCTATCTCATACCCTGATTCCCAAGGCGGTTATCATCACGCCGAATCGCTACGAGGCCCAGATTTTGAGTGAGTTAGAAATTAATTCCGTAGAGGATATGCAAGCTGCTGCCGAAATTATTCACAAGACTTTACGGACGAAGGCTGTTTTAGTCAAGGGCGGCGGTATGCAGGGAGATTTGCGTGGCGTTGATATCTGGTTTGATGGGAACAAGTTGGAAATTTTGACTTGTCAGCAAGTAGAGACAAAAAATACTCACGGTACTGGTTGTACACTATCAGCTGCGATCGCTGCTAATCTGGCTAAGGGAAATGACTTGTGGTCGTCAGTGCAACAGGCTAAGGAGTATGTGACTACTGCACTCACTCACGCCCTAGATATTGGCAAAGGGCAAGGCCCTGTAGGACACTTCTTCCCATTGTTACGAAATTAACCTCGTATTCAGTTATCAAGAGGACTGAGAACTTGGGCAGGGAGCAGAGGAGAAGAGTTTTCCCCTCTGCCCCCGCACCCCGCCCCTCTGCCTCTTTCCAATGCCTCAATAACAAATCTTTGCCCTTTCGGAATTTTTCTATTATTCTTGGGCATAGTTTCAGGGTTGACTATCTCTGTTAGCATCTCTGTACGATCTACTTACCTTGATTTTTAATACCAAGCCACCGATGCGAACAACCATAGGTTCTGTTCACAGAAATTCGTCAACACCGACTACTCAAGCCTACCCTCCCTCTGTACCACTATCTGTATACAGAGAATTGTCAGCAGAGTTGCAAGCAGCACAGGCAAGGCTAAATGCACTCACTACCCAAAATCAGCAACTAACACAAGAAAATCAGCTATTACGCCAAGAAATTATTAAAGTTGTTGATTCTTTTTCTTATTTGCAAAATTTTGTGGATTCCCATGTTACGCCTAGCTATCAGCAAGCCACCCAAGCTTCTAGCGGTGTGAAAAGCGCTGTTAAAGTGCCAGTAACTCAAGTGCCTCCACGTCAGCAGGTTGCCCATCCGCGTCCACCTGTTGTCTCCAAAGCCCCACCCGAAAAAAGCCACCGCCAAAACTTTGCGACACCTGTAATGGAAATGAATTTCCCCATACAAGAACCAGTTTTTATAGAAGAGCAACAAGTAAGTTATTATTCCACTACTGAGTCAGATCCCAAGGGACTCAATGGCTGGTGGTTAATTATCACCATCTTGCTAATTATGCTTACTGCCTTTAGCGCTGGATATTTCGTTGTACGTCCTTTGTTTGAACATCAGAAACGTTAGTTGACACTCCCACAGTCAGCAGCAGGCTAACGAGCAATTTCTCTGCAATCACTCTCTAAATATCTGAAGATATCTGCTAAATAGCGGAATTTATCTATTTTTAGGTTATAAAAGCTACATAATATGCTAGCTTGACAGCAAATTCTTTATATTAGAACCTCAAAGATTATTTAATCAATAAATCCTTGCTGGTTCTCATGTCTCAAACATCAGGCAAAGAATCTACACTTTAAAAAAGTGGTAATTATTACATATCTTTTAGGAAAAGCACTGGTAGTTACAGCTTCAGACAAAGGATCTGGTTAGATATATAAACGAAGCTAGTAGAAGTCAGGAGTCAAGAAGATGAAAAAAGTAGAAGCTATTATCCGCCCATTTAAGCTAGATGAGGTAAAAATTGCCTTGGTTAACGCTGGTATTGTCGGTATGACTGTTTCTGAAGTTCGGGGGTTCGGACGGCAAAAAGGCCAAACTGAACGGTATCGCGGTTCTGAGTACACCGTTGAGTTTTTGCAAAAACTCAAAGTGGAAATCGTCGTTGACGACAATCAGGTTGATATGGTGGTAGACAAAATTATTGCTGCTGCCCGCACTGGTGAAATCGGCGATGGTAAAATTTTCATCTCGCCTGTTGAGCAAGTGATTCGGATTCGTACTGGCGAAAAGAACACAGAAGCAGTTTAAAAAAGTTAGGAGTTAAGAGTTAAAAGTTATGGGTTGTGAGTCAGGACTAAATGAATGAAGATTTAACAGAATTCATAAATCCTAACTCTTGTACAGACGCGATTAATCGCGTCTGTACTCTTAACTTTTGTACAGACGCGATTAATCGCGTCTCTTAATTCTCTCCAGCTGCGGCAGTAAAGCTGTAAAAGCCTTGCCTCGATGACTTATTGAACCCTTCAACTCTCGTGTCATCTCAGCAAAGGTCAATTGCAACTCTTGGACATAAAAAATTGGATCGTACCCGAAGCCACTATCACCACGGGGCGCGTGAAGAATTTCACCACGACAAATACCTTCAGATTCTAATACGATCGCACCATCAGGACGAGCGATCGCTACTGCACAAACAAATTGTGCTTGTCGATTTACCTCGTTGCCTAATTCTTTCAATAACCTAGCAATCCGTTCTGAGTCAGTTTTGGCGTAACGTGCAGAATAAACCCCTGGTGCGCCATTTAGAGCATCTACTTGCAAACCCGAATCATCAGCAATCGCCCAGTTCCCCGTAGCTTTAGCAATTTGTGATGCTTTCAAACAAGCATTAGCGGCAAAGGTTTCGCCCGTCTCTTCAATATCCAATTCTTCAGGTTTGAGGGTTAATTCCCAACCAGAATTTTTCAGGTAAGCTTGCATTTCTCGCAACTTACCTGGATTTCCTGTGGCTACTACAAGTAATTTGGTCATTGGTAATTAGTCATTGGTCATTAGTAATTAGTCATTGGTCATTTACTAAGGACAAAGGACAAATGACTAATGACTAATAATGAATTTTACCCCGCCCACTGTTTCGCCCAAGCAAGAGTTTGATGCACTTGCTCAATTGTCGAGGCTTCGCAGTAGAGCCGTAAAACTGGCTCAGTCCCGCTAAACCGAATCATTAACCAGCTTTGATCGGCGAGGCGATATTTGTAGCCGTCAATTGTTTGGCAATCAATTACTGCTAACCCTGCAATTTCTGTTAAGGGTTTGGTTTGCAGCTGTTGCAAAAGACGCGATCGCACTTCCATACTTGCTAAGGGTAAATCAATGCGATCGTAAGCTGAGGTAAACCCTGTTTGTTTTTGCAAGTAGCGATTATACTCGCCTAAATCCAAACCAGATTCTACGATCGCCTCTAGGACGTATAAAGCTGACAGCAGGGCATCGCGTTCGGGAATATGACTGCCATAGCCAATTCCTCCCGATTCTTCGCCACCTAGCAACACTTTTGCTACTAACATTCTGTCAGCGATGTATTTATAACCAACTGCTGTCTCAAAGACTGACAGGTTATGCAGTGCTGCTACAAGGGGCATCAAGTCGGAACCACTGACAGTTTTGACTATTTCACCACTAAAGTTGCGCCGCAGAGTTAGGTGGTCGATTAATATCGGTATTAATACTTGGGAACTTAGGAAGTTTGCTTCCCCATCTACTGCTGCAATGCGATCGCAGTCTCCATCAAATACCAACCCCACTGTTAAACCTGATTTATCGGTTTCTCGGTGAGTCTTGATGACTTCAAATAGCTTTGAAAGGTATTTAGGTAAGGGTTCCGGCGCACCGCCACCAAAAAGGGGGTCGCGTTGTGAGTTGATTTCTTTGACTTGATTGCCTAGTAGTCTCGCCAATCCGCCAGCCGCAGCGCCATGCATGACATCTGCAAATAACGTCAATTTGCCAGATGCGATCGCTTCTCGAAGTTTGGCGATATCAACTTTACGTTCTAGTGCTTGGGTATAACTGGGCCAAGGATCGAATTTCTCTTGCTTACCTGGGGTAGCTGCTAGAGGTACTCCCACTGACAACTGCTCTTCTATCTTTTTTGTGACTTCTGACGGTACCGATCCACCAAAATAACCCTTGACTTTTAAACCCAAATATTTACCAGGGTTGTGGCTGGCCGTAATTACCAGCGCCCCTAAAGCATTGAGTTCTTTTGCTGCCCAACTATAAGCTGGGGTTGGAGCATAGTCCTCGCTCAATAGCACATCAAATCCCACAGCACTGACAGTATCGGCGACAGCACGAGCAAAGTCTTCAGCCATGAATCGGCGATCGTAACCGACAATTATTGTCCGGCTACCCACCGTAGAAAAATACGTATCATATAATACTTTTGCGGCAACTGGCGCGACCAGGGCTAGACGTTCAAAGGTGAACTCGTCACCGATAACGCCCCGCCAGCCGTCTGTACCAAACTTAATTGAGTTAGTTACAACTGGCATCTAGGTATCCTAACTGTCTACTTGAGGATTTTAGCATTTATACAGTGTATAAAGTAAAAAAAGAATCTAGTAATATTATGTACTAATAATATTCAGCACAAAAGTGAGCAAATTTGTGCAATAGAGTGCATAGACTGATAGTGATTTGTCTTCAGCCAGCGCTTTTTGGCTCCCAAGTAAAATCTGCGTATCTGCGTGAGCTTGGTTATTTATGTATGGCTGAATTCTAATCGCTAAGTATTCCAGCATTGTCCAGATTTGGATGTATTAGCTGCTCTACCTCGGCAGCTTTTTCACTCAAATCAAGCTCTCTGTAAATTTGCAGACTTTCAGTTAAAAACTGTATAGCAGTTGCCTCAATATCTGATTGATGATGCTCAGAGCGGCTCAGGTAGATTTCGCCCAAGAGTTTACGAGATGAAGCTTCTAGTTTCCGGCGATTATATTCTTGAAAAACTTGGAGTGATTCTTGGGCTAGTTCTTCGGCTCGCTCAATATTTTTTAATACGCTGATTTCCAGATAAGCACGAGCGATATCAAGAGCTTCATCGGCTCGATTTAATGTTTGCCCAAGTTCGGCAAGATATGTTAAGCCAGTATTATAATATTCTTCAAATTGGGCAATTTCTTTTTGCAGTAATGAGTCGTCAAAAGATGATATGCGTATGCGTTCTGACCAAATTAAGCTAAAGATAATGTAGTCGTAAGCAAGATTTTCTTTATAGTCTCCTGTGCTATTTATTTGAATGGCTTGAAGGATATTTTGTTCAGCTTGCGCCAGTAATTCAAAAGCTACTGCTCTATCTGAGGTATTCTTTGCTAGCAAGCGTTGATTATCACCAATTGCTCTATGACATTTAGCTACATCCTGAGTTAAATCTAGTTGCTGGTACAAGTTGTAACTGTACTGAAAATACTCTAATGCCTGCTCATACTTATCCCAGACTCTATAAATGCGTCCTAGCCAATAATAAGCATTAGCTATTTCGGGTTGGTTATCTAGCGATTGATGTAGCAAAAGATATTGTTTTTGATATTCAACTGCCTGTTCATATTTACCCCAATTCAGGTAGCAATAAGCTAACCAGTCCCATTGATTAGCTACATTTTTGTCTTGACCCAATTGCTCATAGAGGTCGCGGCTTTGTTGGAAATAAGTGATCGCTTTTTCATATTTTCCCCAAGTTTGATAGATGCGACCTAATTGATGGTAAGTCACAGCTATCAATGATGTGTCATTTAATGTCTGACGTATGATCAAACATTGCTGTTGACACTCTAATGCCTGTTCATATTTGCCCCAGTTGCTATAACAATCAGCTAGCCAGTACCATAAGTTAGCGACATCCTTCTCTTTGCCCAATTGCTCATAGAGATCATAGCTTTGTTGAAAATAGGCGATCGCTTGTTCATATTTGCCCCAAGCTTGATGAATCGAGCCTAGTTGAAAGTAGGCACTAGCTATACCTGCTTGGTCTTCTAACTTTTGACGTTGTGCCAAGCACTTTTGCCCACACTCCAGTGCTTGTTCATATTTATCCCATTCTCGGTAGCATCCAGCCAAGTTGTACCACTGGCTAGCTACATTCTTCTCTAAACCTAATTGCTCATAGCGTTCACGGCTTTGTTGAAAGTAGGGGATCGCTTGTTCATATTTACCCCAAGCTTGATAAATTCGACCTAGTTGATTGTAGCCATCCGCTATATTTGTTTGGTCATCCAGTTGTTGACGGCTTGCTAAATCTTTGAGTTCATATTCGACTGCCTGCTGATATTTGCCCCAATCCCGATAGCAACTAGCCAGCCGATACCATAGATCAGCTACATTCTTTTCTTTACCCAATTGCTCATAGAGGTTACGGCTTTGTTGAAAATAGGCGATTGCTTGTTTGTATTTGCCCCAAGCTTGATGAATCGAGCCTAATTGAAAGTAGGCACTAGCTATATCTGGTTCGTCTTCTAACTTTTGATATTGTGCCAAGCACTTTTGCCCACACTCAAGTGCTTGCTCGTATTTTCCCCATTCTCGGTAGCACCTAGCTAAGTTGTAGCACTGATTAGCTACATCCTTCTCTTTGCCCAATTGCTCATAGAGGTCACGGCTTTGTTGGAAATAGGTGATCGCTTGTTCGTATTTGCCCCATACTTGATAGATACGTCCTAACTGATGATGAGCAAGAGCTATTCTTATTTGGTCATCTATCTGTTGGCGAATTGCCAAATCCTTTTGCTCACACTCTACGGCTTGCTGATATTTACCCCAATCACGATAGCAATCAGCTAGCCAATACAACTGGTTAGCCATATCTTTCTTTTTACCCAATTGTTCATAGAGGTCACGACTTTGTTGGAAGTAAACGATCGCTTGTTCATATTTTCCCCATGCTTGATAGATGTAGCCTAAGTGAAAATACGCCAAAGCCACTTGTGATTGGTCTTCTAACTTTTGGCAAATTTCTAAATCCTTGAGTTCGCAATGGAGTGCCTGTTCATATTTACCCCAATCGCGATAGCACCCAGCTAGGTTGTACCACTGATTAGCCACATCTTGCTCTTTGCCCAATTGCTTATAAAGGTCATGGCTTTCTTGGTGGTAGGCGATCGCTTGTTCATATTTGCCCCACTCTTGATAAGTTCTACCTATATTCCATAAATCACTTGCTTCATCTTCTGGCTTACGAAGCTCTCTGTCTATAGCTAACGCCTGCTGGAAGCATTCTAGTGACTGCTCGTATTTGGTGTGTAAGCGATGACAAATACCTCGATTTCTCCAAAACAACAGAAAAGCAGATGGATGAATATATAAAGCTAGTTTTTCAAAGCATTCCTGATAGTAGTCAATTGCTTTATCAAATTTATCTTGTTCCTGATAACAAGTTGCAATTGACCAAGCTATGTAAGCACTGTGCCTGAAATTTGGCTGAACATCGATTTTTTCTAATAGCTCAACAGCTTTTGTATATTTATCTGTACGAATATAAGATATTGCGGTGAGTAAGTTTAATGCCCTTTGAGAGTCCTGATCGCCAACATAATTTTCCACACTATTTTCTAAAGCAGGTGTCATTTCTTCACCTAGTTCTTTAACCAATTCTCTAAGACGACAAAATATATTAGGCTCTAGCTGATTAACAATATCAATGGTACAACTAACTAATCCTGCCCCTGCTTCACCACAAGCAACATAAAGAATAGCTGTCTGTGCTTTTACCCGTATTTCTTCAGCAAGTGTTGAGTCATTAGCAAATTCTTTCAGTCTTACCAGAACCTCACCTTTCTGGTTAAATAGTTCAATTTGGCGTAACAGCCTTAACAGTTGTTTAGTTGTATCATCCTCAAAATCTGTATCTAAAACAAGATAACTAATAACTAATTTTTGAATTAGCTTTTTGCGACGACTGCTATTTAGCTCAACTTGAGTTAAAACCTCACCAGCAAATAATAAATCTTTCAACCGTAATTCCGACTGCTTACAGTTAGTAGTTGATTCTTCTTGCAAATCTGACCAGATGATAATTGCATCCTGGGAAGATGCATTTTTTATTTTTAACTTACCACCTTTAATTACAGGTTCATAAGCCTCAAGGTTACTGAAAAGCTGCTCAACCAGCTTATTAGCCTGTTTCGGAGAATAAATTCCGTAATAGCCTAAAGCTAGTAGAATTGGCTCATTCCAACGCGGCTCATGCAAATGTTTACGGATAATTGCTAAAATATCGCTTACTTCATTGTCAGCAATATAACGTGCAGCAAAATACTCCTCAAACGTCAGGTGCATAAAGCCGTAGACTCCAGGCGCACGTTCCACAAATAGACCTGTGGTTTCCCGCACTTTTCGTAAAAACTCCTGCACGGCAAGCCGCACTGAGTCTGATTCTAGATTAGTATCATTTAGTTCTGCTAGTTTTGCTGCTAACTGTTGTTCAACTTCTTCCTCAGTGACTAAACCAGAGGGCTTCTCCTCATGCATCCAGTAAGCCAGTGGTGCTAAAAATGCCACTACTTCATTTTGGTTCAGCAGCACTTTCGGAGCATCTGGCAACTTCTTACCTAGCTGCCAATCTTCCGTCAAGGTTTGTACTGCCAATTCATAAAGTTTCACCCGACGGTTAGGTAGGCGTTCACCATTGCGGTGAATCAATGCCAAAATTGTCAACAGTAAAGGGTTCGCTGTCAAGCGCTTTACACCCTCATTGTCTTTAATTGCCTCTAAAATCTTCCTTGCTTGGTCATCTCCTGCTCTTTGCCATTGTGCCTCACTAGCTTCTGGCTGCTGCGCTCGTTCTATCGCCAAACACCAGCGTTCCAAGAATTTTTCTACCTGTTCGCTACCCATATCTTCAACAGTGAACTCAGCAAAACGGCTGCTCAGTTTCACATCGCGGTAGCCAGCTATGCGGCTGGTAATGACAAACTTATTATTAGAGAAAGCATTCACAAACTGATCAATTCTTTCCACAATCAGCCTGCGGCTTTCTTGTTCAAATACCTCATCTAGACCATCCAGCAGCATTAAGCACTGCCCTTGACGCATTTTTTCTAATAGTAGCGTCGCCATCTCAGTTCCCGCTTCTGCTTCATCTTGAAAGTAAGCTTCCCACTGGCGGTAGAATTGGCGCAGATAGTCCAGCAGTCTTAACTCTGGTTCTTGTTGCAGTCGTTCTGCATAATCGGCAATACGAAAGAAAATTGGCAACAGAGCTTTACCCAATTCTTCTTGGGGTTCACCACCTATTACTATTTCATTGCCATCACGTTTCGCTGTGGCAAAATGTAGCGCTAGATAACGCAGTAACGTTGTCTTTCCCGCACCTGGAGCGCCGAGAATCACACAGTATTGATTCTCCCGCACTGCATGAGATAAATCAATTCTCTGTGTTACTGTTTTGGTGCTAGTAGTGGGTATTGAACTTAGTAAAACTGGTTCGTAATAAGAAGGTTCGTCTAAATCGTAGGGACTAGAGATGTTCATGCTAAACCTATGTTCAGCTTTGCGAAATGTAGTCATCTCTTGGTCTAGTTTCGACGTTTCTGTAATCTGCTGTCGCCTTACTGCTTGCAGTGAAACATAAATTTGATCCAAAAAAATATCTACTTGGCGCTGGACTTGCATCACACCGCTAATTTTGAGATAGGAATTCTCAGCTATCAACCACTCCAGATAAGGATAAAACAGAGGATTTACAGGTGGACGTGCCTCAAATTTCACTAACTTACCTCGCCAATCCCAGAAATCAGGCGCACGGTTACGAAATTCTTCTAAAAATTCCTCTTTATTTAGCCAAAAAATTATGACTAATTCCCGACCAAATAGCGAATCTCTCCCTAAATTCAACTGCTTCATCTCTTGTTTTAGGCGTGATGTTGGCAGTTGGTCAATTCCAAACGCCATTATCAATTTGCGTTTAGTTTGAGGATTATGCAGCCCAGTTTCATCTAAACTGTAGAGAAAGTTATACAGTGAGTTATCACTATAAAAGAAGTTCTGAGGTTCCTGAAAAGTATGATCGCTATGAGATAAAAGTAACTTGATTTCCTCGACTACCGGATGCTGTGGCCCACTCTCCGGTGCAATAGCAAAAATTGTCGTTGTTCCACTAGATAGTTCTAAGAAACTAACTAGTTTATTTAGCTCTGTTGCGTCATTTGCACTTATAGATTCGTTAGAAGCCATTTTTATTGATGAATAACTGCTGATTGCAAGAGAAAAAAGCTATTTTTGGGGAGAGTTAGCAGCTTGCCAACGCTGTAAATCTTCTAATAGAATAGGGTTCACATCAAACCAGGATTTTTTACTGCCATTGTAATAACCTAATACAAATTTATTTTGCAAAAGCTCATCACAAATCACAAACTGACCTTTGTTAGGCAAACTATGGGTATTAGTAGTTAAACAACCTGTGCGGTGAACTTTATCTAGTTCAGGGAAATGGTAATCGCTTAAGTTGTATTCTCTACGAACTTCTTGCACAGCCTCTTTAGCAACATCTAAGTCTACATATATCAAATCTAGCCTTAAAGAAACTTCACAAGCTGTACGAGCTAGTCGCACCAAGTCACGCATCACACCGCCACTTTTTTCCATAATTAGTTCTAGGGCATCTGGATTAAATAAACCCTTATAAGCAACACCCAAACTTGCTAAACGCTTATTAATTACACTATTCAGAATGTCTCTACCAACTTGATTAGGGATTGTAGTAGGACATAAATTTTCATCGCACTCAAATACTGGTGGATTAGTTAAATCTAAACATTTTTGAAAGCTTTCCATTGGTTGACGAAAACTCGGAGAATACCTGAGTGAAATCGGGATCGCATATATAATATGGCAACTTAGCTGAGTCAGCAATGGACTAGCGAACATTTCCAAAGCTGTAACTTGATCGTGTCGGTCAAGACCATCTACAATCACCAGTAACTTCTGCTTATTTCTTTTTTCGGCAGCTTCTATGATGGCGTTAACTCGCTCAATGATTTTACTAAGCTGCGGACGAATATTGTAAGTTTTAGTAACTTTTCGAGTTACACCTTGCTTAAGAATTACACCTAGTTTTTTGATAATTTCTGGAACTTCAAGACCAGTGTTTTCAGCGTCTTCATCTTGATAAACTACAGTTTTTAAACTTTCGAGTAAATCATTTAATAAATCGTCTTTTAAACCCCATTCTTGTTGAATAACTTTTTCAAAAATTTTAATTCCAATTAGTACTACAACCTCAGCATAGCCGATGTTATATTGTTCTAGAGCAGTGACAGTATCAATCCAAATTACTGTATACTTGCTGTTCAGATTTTGTTCTAATCGCCGCAATTCTGTGGTTTTGCCACCACCTCTGTGACCTGCTAATAAAAATTTAGCTGGGTCGTCTTCCATATCCAAAAAAGTGATTAAATTCTCTACAGGACTATTAGCTCGCTGGACATAAAAATTTTTCAGGTCTTCAGCTGTAGTCAGTGGTTCCTCTGGCTTAAAAAGCTGGTAAGCAGGCTTCCAAAAACTGGTATTACTCATGGTAAGAAATCTTAGTTTATCTCAGTATAACTGGGTAATTTCCCTCTGTAGATTGCTAGAAGTGAAAAACTTTATACCGTAGTCCTAAACAAGACTTTATCTTACTTTGATCGCAGATAAATTCTTGGTGTGCGATCGCTTGTTTATATAACTTGATTAGCTGTGTAGATTTATAGACAAAAAGTTGCTTACCATTCGTCTAGCGGCTCGTTGCCAAATATTGTATATGCACAAATATACAAACATTAATAATCCTTAATAGTTAATACTATTAAGGATTGTTAATATGAGCAAAAACTGCTCACAAACCTGATTTTTCCTTAAAAATCATCGAGAAACTGACTAAGGCGACTGATTACGGGGTCAACCTCTTGAGGAGGGGTAGCAACAGTATAAGAAGTATTATTTACTACTTCTAATTGAGTTGGAGACGGAACGAACGAGCGATCGTTGACTATGAGCGCTAGTTGTGCAACTTGTTGAGAAAGTTGCAGTAGATGATGTTCCATCGCCTCCAAACGATTAGATCCCTTGGCAAAAAAGCGTTCCTCAAGTCCAGCCACTTGACGTTGCAGTTCACCGATTTGTTGTTCAACCGGTGTTGTTGCTGCTGTTTGTGGAGCAGGTTGTACAGATTCCGGTACACATAAAGATTGCCACAAGGCTTCTTTACAGAGGTCGCTGAAAGTCTTGTCTGGTTGTTTTTCCAAATAACTTTCTACTTGCGCTAACAAGCTTTCATCAGCAAGCTCTGGGTTGAACGTGACGGATTTAACTACCTTTTTTGACCATTGGAACATCAGCTTTATGCCCTAGCAGCGCGATTGGAGGATAATTGTGCCTCTCCATAAATATACTGCCCCAAAGCATTCGCCTGACGGGAAGGTGCTGCTAAATGAGCATTAATCTTTGCTTCTTTGAGTAGACGTTGAACGTCGTCCCAGAAGAACTCACCACCGCCACCAGTGAGAATCACATCAGTGACGCGTTCTGGCAACCAGGCTAGCACACGGCTACAGATTTCACGCGAAAACATCTCTGTAAGGTTGGGAAGAAAATCGTCTAGGTTGGTGGGCTTGCTAGCGCCTTTAGGACGGTAATAGCGTTCACCTCTGGGTTTGTTAACGGCAGAAATCAGCGCGAGAGATTGACTATCTGCTCCCTCGATTTCGGCAGACACCAATTCATAAAACTTATTCATCCCGAAGTCTTCGCTCTTAGAAGCACCTCTGGCAAAACGGAAGTTATCTACCATCAAAAGATCGACAGTTTGATGTCCAATATCAACGATCGCTACCGATATTTTTGTAAAATCGGGACTGCTAGGACTTTTCTTCGGTTGAGCTTCAGACCACAACAGGCTACCGTAGCCTTCTGGCATTACCCATACCTTACTCACATTCAACGATATAGATTCGCCTCGGAAGTTCAATACATGAGGACCACCTACTTGGCTAATCAACTGTGCTTTTTCTTTTTCAAATTGCTCTAAAGAAAGAAAAGGCAGACCAAGTACAACTGAGATATCGTCTCTGAGTTTGAAGTAGCCAGCACTTGCTAACACTTTTACCAGTGCAGCCTCTACCTTAGATTGGCCGACTCCTAGATTCGCCCCAAAATCTGCTGCTAGTTGACCAACAGCATATCCATTTCCTTGATACTCCAGCCACAAATCCATTAAAGGGTCAGTAGCTCTGGCTTCAAAAACACCACCACGTACTTGTTCTATTGACATCTGCTTAACGTTGGCAGGTACGAATACTACACTGCCGGGTTCACGACTCACACAAGTTTTGGTGGAAGTTCTACCTAAATCAACACTGAGAATGGTTTTCCCGGAACCACCGCCTGACTTGGTAGTAGTGGGAGGATTATTATTAACAGCATTTATGGGAGTCGTCGATGCTAACGGCTGCCTATTCATGGGTATAGCAGCACTATTCATAGGGTTAGCGGCGGAAGGTTGGTCTGTCATGAAAGCTCCTAGTTCAAACTTAACTGTAAAAAGTTGTCATGCTCATCTTACAAAAATGCGAGCAACCAGAAATTCTAGGTTGCGTCAAGTGTAGCTAGAAATACGCCAAAAATTAATTTTGACCATATCTCCGATGGGCTCATGCCTTCGTACATCTAGTATTATTTGGCATAGTGTAGGCGAATTTTGGCCAGATGTAACCCCTGCTTTCACTGCTTTCAAACCAAAAGCGTCCGTATTTCATCTTCTAGTACGTCTTAACTGGCGCTTGAATATCCAAAAAACAAATGCTAGAACCAAACCCCCAAGTACGATTTTGGATACAGGAGCAAGGTACTTGTCCACAAGTTCATACTGACTACCCAATATGTATCCTGAGTATGTTAGCAAACCCACCCAAGCCGCGCTACCTACTGTTGTGTAAAACAAAAATGGTAGCAAGGGCATATTGCTGATCCCTGCGGGAACAGAAATCAAGGTGCGGATTCCTGGTACAAGACGACCAATTAATACTGCTTTTCTACCTTGTCGGTCAAACCACCCTTTGGCCTTGGTAATATCTTTACTGGATATAGCCAGCCATTTACCATACTTGTCAGCCCAAGCTTTCAAACGGGTTTCGCCCAAAAACTTACCTGGATAGTACCAAATAAGTGCGCCCAATACAGAACCCAAAAGCCCTGCGAAAAACACACCAATGATATTTAGCTTTGCCCCTCCTGGTTGATATGGACTTGCTGTAAATCCAGCCAGTGGCATAATCAATTCTGAAGGAATTGGGGGAAAAAGGTTCTCTAGGAACATTAGTAGGGCGATTCCCCAATAGCCAAAATAGTTGATAGTGTTAGTTATCCATTCAAGCATTGAGTCAATTCCTGAAATTGCTGCACTAGTCTTGTTACTAAGATTGAGCCTTAGTTTTTTTAAACAGTAATTATCCCTGCTTGTTAGAGTCAAGGTAACTTGGCTGCACTAAAAGTTGCATCGCAACTTAAAAATAGAGCAAGACAAGTGGAAGCTAGGGGTCTGTTTGATTAATTTCGAGGGTTATAAAAGTTCGTAAGTAGCTCTAACCCTTGAAATTGAGCGAGAAATTGCTCACTACGAATCCCACAAAATTAATGAAAAGAACCACTAAGTTTTATTTTCTAATTTTTTAGATCCCCCTTAGTCAATTTTGTTAAAAGACTAGGGAGGATCTAAAGACTTGATGGCAAATTTAAAAACATGCTTTAGGGTTTTCTTCTAAGTTGGTGGCTGTGGGAGAGTAGGGAGAAAATTTTACCTTGTCTCCCTCATCCCCCTCATCCCCTCTTCTTCTAGGCTGTCGGGGTCAGTGATTGTACCCTTGGTTCCGATTGCCAGTCTAATGGATTCCAAACTCGATCTTCCAGCGCCATCTGCTCAATCAAACTTGCCAGTCTCAGGGCTTTGAGAGCTTGTTCGCCACCTACTGAGGGTTGATTGCCACCATGTACACAGTTGACAAAATGTTCTAATTCTGCGCTCAAAGGTTGAATATTGCTGGTGTAGACTTTTTCAATCACACCATCTTGCCTGTAAAGTACTTGTCGGTGGTCGGTGAGAGAATTGGCAGCTGTTTGTCGGTGAATCAAAATTTCATTCTTGAGAAAATCCGCCTCAGTAAATGAATTTTTGCAATGGGCGACAATCCGGCGAATTTTTCGGTGAGTGACTTTACTGGCAGTCAGAGTAGCAACAATACCATTGGCAAATCCCAAAGTGGCAGTTACGTAATCTAAATAACCAGAGTCCAAGGAGCGAGTACCGCTAGCAGTCAATTTTGTGACTGGGGAAGCAGCTAATTCTAAAAGTAGGTCGATGTCATGGATCATTAAATCCAGCACAACCGAAACATCGTTTGCCCGATCTGAGTAAGGACTCATTCTATGGGCTTCTAGCGCTAGCAATTCCTCCGTTTTCAGAACTTGGCTCAGTTCTTTAAAAGCTGGGTTGAAACGCTCAATATGACCTACTTGCAGGATACACTGAGACTCTGCCGCCGCATTTACTAGAGACTCTGCCTCAGAAATACTGGCTGCGATCGGTTTTTCAATCAAAACATGAATTCCCGCTAGCAGACAGCTAATACCCACGGCATAGTGCAGACGGGTGGGAACAGCTACACAAACTGCTTCCACAAGGGGTAGCAGGTCACAGTAATCTTCAAAAAAACGCACCTTGTACTTGCTGGCAGTTTCTAATCCTCGTTCGACGTTAATATCTGCCACTCCGACCAGTTCAACATCTTTCATTGAACTCAGCACGCGAGCGTGGTGTTGTCCCATGTTACCCACTCCAATCACGCCTATGCGGATCGGTCGTGGCTGGTTGCGCTGTGTATATAGATTCGGTTCTGCCACTGACATGCTATCTTGCACTATTATTCTCTCCTCAACCACCAAATTTAGAGACGCTACGGCCGTTGGCGTTTATACTCGAAAGCCAGTTACGATCCGTCTAAAACCATCCAGATGGTAACATAGAGCCTATGTTTATGAAGAATTTCAAAGTTTGCGATCGGTTCCCGTAATCCAAACATCTTTTGTATAGATAGTTCGGGTTTGTTTTTGATTTTGCACTTTCTACAAAAAATATATGTCTTTTTATTAACTTTAAAACATTCAGTAAGACTTAAGTGTAAATTCTCCAAAGTTCTCAGGGTCAGCTTCCTCGGTTCGGGCTTATCTCTGGGATACCGTGAGGTAATTAGTTACTGAGAGCAATATCCAATTGACAACACTAAAATTACAAAATAGTCAAAAATAACACTTAAGCTTTTTCAAAAAAAATTATCACTGTTTAATGGAAAAGATTTTTGTATGATTATTTGCAGTACCTACCGTAGAAACATACTCCTGTAAAGAAACAAGCTATTAGCAGGGTCTTGTAGAGAAGATATCACAGCACTTTTTGAGAGGAACTGGTGTGGCTTGACCATCACTAAGAGACGTTTAGGAATCTTTTTGGCATTGCTTCCTGGCATCTTGTTAAGGTGTAATTTGGCGATTTAAAATTCAAAATTTGCAATCGAGATGAAAGCTGTAATTCTGTTATCTGGGGGATTGGACTCTTCCACAATTCTGTATAAAGCTAAGGCTGATGGCTGTGAATGTCATGCTATTTCCTTTGATTACCAGCAGCGACACCGACAAGAGTTACAGTCAGCCCTTACTGTCGCTAAAAAGGCTGCGATCGCAAAACATCAGGTAGTGAATTTTGATTTACGGCAATGGGGCGGTTCTGCACTTACTGATGACGCGATTGATCTACCCCAACAGCGATCGCTGGATGAAATGTCTCAGAATATTCCTGTGACTTATGTTCCGGCTCGTAATACCATTTTTTTAAGCTTTGCTCTTGGCTATGCCGAAGCGATCGCGGCTGAACGTGTCTATATCGGTGTCAACGCCTTAGATTACTCAGGATATCCTGATTGTCGCCCCGACTATATCGAAGCAATGCAAGAAGTTTTTCGCCTGGGAACCAAACAAGGGCGTGAGGGACAACCAATTAAGATTGTTGCACCCTTAATCAACTTGAAAAAAACCGAAATCATCCAACTCGGTAACGAATTGGGAGTTCCTTGGGAGCTAACTTGGTCTTGCTATGCAGGTAATGATGTTGCCTGCGGTGTATGTGATTCTTGCCGCTTGCGGTTGGCAGCTTTTGCCGAATTGGGACTCGTTGATCCACTGGTGTATGCTTAATGGGCATTGGGCATTGGGCAAAACAGTGCTGAGTGAGGAGTGCTGTTAGCGGTAGCGGAGCGTTTAGCCCGTGAAGAGTTAGAGTTACAAATTCTCCCCCTCTCTCCCTGCTCCCCTGCCCCCTGCTCCCCTGCCCCCTACTCCTCTGCTCCCCCCACTTCCTCTAACCGTCGCAGTTGAATTTGATGCAGGCGAGGGCCAACAATTGATACCACAGTGAATTCGAGATTTTCATAACAGAAGGTTTCGCCTTTGGCAGGAATTTTCTGCAACTGATACAGCAAGAAGCCCCCTAGTGTTTGGTATTCTCTTGTCAAGGGCAAATTGAGATGCAAAACCTCGTTGAGGTCTTCGAGGTTGATTTGTGCCTGCACCAAAAATTTCTGCTCATCTAACATCTGAATCAGTAAGTCGTCACTGCTTTCAGGTTCGCTTGCGTCGCCGATGATTTCGGCAATGACATCTTTGATTGTCACGAGTCCCACAGTACCGCCGAATTCATTCACTACCATGACCATAGCGGGTTTCTCTTGCTGCATCATGGGCAAAAGTTCACTTAAGGGCGTGTGTTCGGGAACAAACCGGGCGGGACGCATCCAAGGTTGGATCTGTGTCTCTAAACTGAGCTTTCCCACAGCTAAAGGTTGCGCCAAATCTTTAAAATAAACAATGCCACGAACATCGTCCAAAGATTCACCAATCACGGGATAGCGAGAATAACCAGTAGCAGCCATTTCCTTGAGTAATGTCTGAAAAGTAGCATCTTTCGGTAGCACGATAATACTGGTGCGGGGAATCATCACATCTTGGGCCATGACATCCCCAAACTCAAAGACATTATTGAGCAGTTCTCGTTCCGCACGCTGTAAACCAGTAGATCCCCATTCTGTAGAGATAATCAGTTGCAATTCTTCGGGAGTTACAGGCGGTCTCCAGCCTTGACCTGTGTATTGGATACCAAAAATCCGCAATAAAAAACGAGTTGATTGGTTGAGAATCCAAATAAAGGGACCAAAAAAACGCACGATCGCTTTTACCGAAGGTCCTAAAAACCTCGCTAGCTGTTCTGAGTACAGCATGGCTAAGGATTTGGGACATAGTTCTCCGATCACAATTTGCAGATAGGCAATCAAGAAAAAGGCAATGGGAATTGATAGGGAATGGGCGAGGAAGTTAGTCATCCCACTAGGTAAAGGCCAGGATCTTAACCAGGCATTTACCAGCACGACAATTGTGCTTTCGCCAATCCATCCCAGCGCCAAACTAGAAAGGGTAATGCCTAACTGAGTGGTAGATAGTAGTCGATCTATACTACGTTGTAGCATTTCCACAGCGATCGCTGGAATATCCCCTGCCTTAACTAGCTGGTGAATACGCGATCGCCGCACGCTCACCATCGAAAATTCCGCCGTCACAAAAAAGGCATTTATGGCAATCAGTAGTAGCACTGACAACAACCGCAGCGCCACATCCGTCCAAATCAAATTAGGAAAACCACTCACTGCCAAAGCTCGTGTAAAACTCACGCCCTCCATTTAAGGGAATTGGGGAATGGGAAGAAGCAAGGAAGCAGGGGGACAAGGAGAAAAGGGGGAATTATTGGAACAAGTCTCCCCCCTCTTCCTTGTCTTCCTTGTCTGTTTTTCATACCCCATTCCCAATTTCCAATTCCCAATGCCAATCTACCTTCCCACAGGAATATTCGATGCCTCTAACTTCAATTGTTGAGCAGGATAATCAGTAAGAGCAAGTGATATTTTCTTGACATCATCAAGTAAAGCTGTGGGAATGCTCACTGTACCTGAAAATGCCGGGCCATTGACAGGTAATTCCGTTGGTAAACCCTCTGTACTAGCACTCAGGGTTCGTCCTTTATCATCGGTAACATCTAAAAAACTATACAAGAAGCGCACAGAATCCTTACCTTTGTTCTGCATTTTCACTTTCAGTAGCAAGTCACCACCGGAGTAGCGAGCAGATTGCACAGTCATAGTTACACCCTCACTTTGGGCAGTAACTGGAAAGCCTGGTAGGGGTTTTTCTTCAACCACTTCTGGGGGCTTTTCTTCTGGCTTCTGCTTGCTGCTATTGGTTTCTTCGTCATCTTCCTCTAGCTTTTCCGATTTAGCAGCCTTGGTTTTACCATCAATTCGCGCCTTGACAACTTTCAGAATCTCTTCCTCTTTTAATAGCACTAGCCCTCCCTGTTGAGAGGCATTTGCCTTATTGCTGGCAAATTTGGTTGTGGGACGACCATCGGGTGTGGTAACGCCTTTAAGTGCTGAACTCCCCAGTTCAAACCCCAAAAACGCGCTCACAGAACCGGCTCCCATCATCAGGATTAACAAAATCAAAGTAAGAAGTACAGTAGAATTTATTTTCATTGCTGATGAGCTATTACATAAGAATGCTGGGCTATTTAAGAATAGTGAAGCTTTTGACCTCAATCCTTAAAGGAACTTAATCAATATTAGTCTGTACTATTTCATGATTAAATTATGTAGTATAAAAATTTGGTAAACTAGTGTCCAGTATTCACACGTGGTAAATTTATGCTATAATTACGGAATTGGCTAAACTCAGTGAATAAAATATTTTCCTCACTCTAAAATTAGCAAATAAAGTTGACTTAAAGAGTCAAAATAATTGGCTCGTAGGAATCCGAACAAAACAAGCGCCTTTGGCCGATTGGGGAGGCAACGAACTCATAATTCGTCTTCAGGCTGGTTCGATTCCAGCAGGGCGCACTGAATCATCAAAAAGCAGTAATAGAGGGCATGGGGCATTGGGCATGAGCAGTTGTACTGAGCATTGCTGAAGTGTTGGTTATTAATTATTGTCCTTTGCTCCCCACTACCCCTTATCCCGACAGGGGGCCCCACACTCCCCACTCGCTAATCTTACCGAGGTGGTAAAGTTTCAAACCTGAATTCAGTTCCCACTTTGAGTTTGTTGCTATTCAAACGAGGGGACATAATCAGCGATGTGTCATAAGGATTTGGTAAATCAGGGGTGCGAATATAAGGATCGTTACCAACTTGCTGAGTCAAGACATCATGATATAAAGTATTAACCAACTCAGCATCGCGAGCAATTTCATTTTCTGGAAAAGAACCACCGAAACTAGAACCAGATCCTAGAAGTGAGTCTAGCTGACGTTTGAGACTGCCATTTTCGTAGAAATTGCGATCGTGACTAAAAAAAGCTCGTTCAAATACATCACTTGTAGTTTCAGTTCTAGGGGTTTCGGTTTGGGCAAATGCGACTGAGGGAAAAGCAATACCAGCAGCAAGCAGCACCAATAAACCACCAAAGGTTTTAAATTTTATACGCACGTTTCTGACTCCTCAATTTTCGTTTTGGACGAATCTTAATTTATGCTTAAGTTCAGAACTCTGATGAGTTCAACCTTTGGTGTAGCACAACTTTTAATGTTTTGTAATGACGTATCCTACTGAAACTCTTACCCACTCAGATATTTGGGCAACCACTGCTGATTTGACAACCTTGCGACACAAGCTATTAGATTTATTTTCTCAACGGGCTTATCAAGAGGGTGATTTTGTTCTCGCTTCTGGGCTACGTAGTTCTTATTATGTCAATAAGATGCAGGTAACACTCCACCCCCAAGGAGCTTTAGCTGTTGGACGATTGTTGTTTCCTTTACTACCTGTAGATACTCAGGCTGTAGCAGGTTTAACGATGGGGGCTGACCCAATGGTGACGGCAGTGAGTATAGTTTCTGTTTATGAAAACCGACCCATACCAGCGCTGATTATTCGCAAGGAAGCCAAGGGTTATGGGACGAAAGCTTATATAGAAGGCCCCACTTTACCTGAAGGTGCAAAAGTAGTAGTTTTAGAAGATGTGGTGACAACTGGGCAATCTGCTTTAAAAGCAGTTGAGCGTCTCAAAGATGCAGGTTATACCGTTAATCAAATAATTTCCCTGGTAGACCGACAGCAAGGTGGAGCTGAGTTGTACCAGTCAGCTGGATTGAAGTTTGAAACTTTGTTTTCGATTCAGGAAGTTCAGGAACGCTATCGACAACTGGCGAATTCATGAATATCTCAATATATATGATTTAGTTAGAGACTAAAACATATATTCATGTAATTTAGAGCCGAAAACCCCCGCATCTGGGGGATTTTGCGTTAAAGCCAGCAGCGGGATTTGAACTCGCGACCTTCCGATTACAAGTCGGATGCACTACCACTGTGCTATGCTGGCAAATTGGCGATTACTTTTAGTAGCAACCACAATTTCTTATTGTACCATAATCAATTTATTTGTCTAGCTGTAATTGCTAAAAATATCTCCTTTTTCAGAAATAAGCTTAGAAGACTAGAGATTTGCATCTGGAAAGTCTAGTTGGCGTTGCAATTGTGATGAAACAGAAACAAATCTGCGATCGCAATCGCTGATAAAGTTGATAAATTAATATCCATACCAAAAAAAACTAACTCAAATCCTGGGCTGAACACAAAAATATCTTGTCAGTTCAAAAACTGTATCTTCTTAGCACGGCTGAATAAAGGAACGGAAATATATAATTATTTTTTACAGATTATAAGCATGGCAGCATTGCTCGGACGAGATTTATTAAGTCTAGCGGATATCAGTTCTACTGAACTTCAAGAACTCCTGCAATTGGCAACTCAACTTAAATCACAACAGTTGAAGTTGCAGTGTAATAAGGTTTTAGGGTTGTTGTTCTCCAAAGCTTCAACTCGCACGCGGGTAAGTTTTACTGTGGCGATGTACCAATTGGGTGGACAGGTAATCGATCTGAACCCGAATGTCACTCAAGTTAGCCGTGGGGAACCTTTACAGGATACGGCGCGGGTGTTAGACCGATATCTGGATATTTTGGCAATTCGCACTTTTGCACAGCAGGATTTAGAAACTTTTGCTCACTATGCAAAGATTCCAGTAATTAATGCGCTTACTGATGCAGAACATCCTTGTCAGGTATTAGCTGATTTATTGACGATTCAAGAAAGCTTTAACACCCTTGCTGGGTTAACTTTAACCTACGTAGGTGATGGGAATAATATGGCTAATTCTCTGATGTTGGGCTGTGCTTTGGTAGGGATGAACGTCAGAATTGCTACTCCTGACGGATATGAACCAGATTCTCAGATTGTAGAACAAGCAAGAGCGATCGCTAATAACAAAACTGAAGTCCTTCTCACTCACGATCCAGAATTAGCTGCTAAGGGTTCTACTGTACTTTATACTGATGTTTGGGCAAGTATGGGTCAAGAAACAGAAGCAGACAATCGGATGCCAATTTTCCAGCCTTACCAAATTTCGGAGCAACTATTGAGCCTTGCTGCTCCAGAGGCAATTGTTTTACACTGCTTACCAGCTCATCGTGGTGAAGAAATTACTGAGGCAGTTATTGAAGGTTCTCAATCACGAGTTTGGGAACAGGCAGAAAATCGCCTACACGCTCAAAAAGCTTTGCTTGCAAGTATCTTAGGGGCGGAATGAAAGGAGTTAGGAATTAGAAGTAGAGACGCGATTAATCGCGTTTGTACAAGATTTAGGAGTCATAATAGCTAGTGTGCAATTGGCTCCTAACTACTTGCTGGTAAAAAATCCGAAATAAATGGGTAAAAGAAAAGAGAATATTCTTGCTTTTGCCTTTCATAATTTTTACTTTTCTCTTGTTATGGGGAGTTTTTTGTAGTACTAATGTTCTAGAGACATTAATAATTACTTCCCGCAAATTTATGGAACGTCTAACGGAAGCTCAACAAGAACTTTACGAATGGTTGGCAGAATACATCAGAACGCACCAGCATTCGCCTTCAATTAGGCAAATGATGCAAGCTATGAACTTGAAGTCACCAGCACCAATTCAAAGTCGTTTAGAACATTTACGCACCAAAGGATATATAGAATGGACTGAAGGACAAGCGCGAACGATTCGGATTTTGCGTCCTGTTAAGCAAGGTGTACCAATTTTGGGCACGATCGCTGCTGGTGGTTTAATAGAACCGTTTACTGATGCTGTAGATCATTTAGACTTTTCTAATTTCGATTTACCTCCCCAAACCTATGCTTTGCGGGTAGCTGGCGATAGCATGATTGAAGATTTAATTACTGATGGCGATGTGGTATTTCTGCGTCCAGTAGCAGAACCAAATCATTTAAAAAATGGTACTATTGTTGCGGCCAGAGTTGATGGATTTGGGACGACATTAAAACGTTTTTATCGCCAAGGCGATCGCGTTACCCTCAAACCAGCAAATCCTAAGTACAATCCCATAGAAGTCAGTGCTATGCAAGTGCAGGTGCAAGGTTCACTGATTGGTGTTTGGCGTGGTTACAACTGAGTAATGGAGAGTGGGAGAGAGATAATCAATGCCCAATGCCCATTAATTAGGGTTCGTTACCATCTTTGTGCTTAATATATGTACCTGACGAAAAATCCAGTGCAGCAACTGCCCACTTTCCGGTTGAAATTACCGTTTGCAAGGGAAAGTAAGGGCAGTTATTACACTCCGCAACCATTACCAGGATGCCCAAGAATGCCTCCGTCTCTGCAATTGCGGCAATATCAGCGCCAAGCGATCGCTAGCTGGTTTACCAACAATGGCAGAGGGACGTTGAAAATGGCTACTGGTAGTGGTAAAACTATTACCGCATTAGCGATCGCTTGTGAATTATATCAGCAGATTAATTTACAAGTTCTGTTAGTGGTGTGTCCCTATCGTCATCTCGTCACCCAATGGGCGAGAGAATGTGAAAAATTTAATTTGCAACCCATTTTAGCTTTCGAGAATTTACGCACTTGGCAAAGTCAACTTTCTACGCAAATTTATAATCTGCGTTCTGGTTCTCAACGATTTGTCACTGTAATTACTACGAACTCCACATTAATTGGTGATGGGTTTCAGTCTCAACTCAAATATTTTCCCGCTAAAACTTTAATTATTGGGGACGAGGCGCATAATTTAGGCGCACCCAAGTTAGAAGAAAGTTTACCGCGCAGTGTGGGATTGAGACTAGCTTTATCTGCCACACCGGAAAGGTATTTTGATGATTTTGGTACGCAATCTTTATTTGATTATTTTGGCCCAGTTCTCCAGCCAGAGTTTACTTTAAGGGATGCGATCGCTCAAGGTGCTTTGGTGCATTATCTGTATTATCCGGTGTTGGTGGAGTTAACTGAAGCCGAAAGTATTGCCTATTTAAAGTTAACTAAAAGAATTGGGCGATCGCTACTTTATCGGGATAAAGAAAATGGCGAATCGGGATTTGAAGACAATGAAGATTTAAAGCCGTTGTTGATGCAAAGAGCAAGATTAATTGGTGCGGCAGAAAATAAATTAACTGCCTTGCGGGATTTAATGGTAACTCGCCGCGAAACTAGTCACACTCTTTTTTATTGTAGTGATGGTTCCCAAGATGCGGGACAACGTTCATCTTTACGGCAACTTAAAGCTGTTGCTAAAATTTTGGGGGTGGATTTAGGCTACAAGGTAAGCACCTATACAGCCCAAACAACTTTACAAGAACGAGAAATTTTGCGGCATCAATTTGAAAGTGGAGAGTTGCAGGGTTTAGTTGCGATTCGTTGTTTAGATGAAGGTGTTGATATTCCAGCAATTCAAACTGCGGTGATTTTATCGAGTTCTGGTAATCCTCGCCAATTTATTCAGCGACGGGGGCGAGTGTTACGTCCTCATCCTGCTAAAGAACGCGCAACAATATTCGACATGATTGTTTTACCACCAGATTTAGATAGAGAAACTATCGAAGTTGAGCGTAATTTGTTGAAAAAGGAATTGCGTCGCTTTGTAGAGTTTGCTGATTTGGCTGATAACGCTGGTGAAGCAAGAATGAAGTTACTTGATTTACAAAAGCGATATGGTTTATTAGATATTTGATGATAAGCCAAATTGTATTTTTTATAAAAATTTTCGACTTTTGAAAAAAGATGCATTAGGTATGAAATAATAAGATTATGAGTTTGGTCATAATGGGATGTAAGTAGCTTTAAAAATTTGACTTACATCCCATTATGATCTAGATTAATTACAATATATATTAACAGAAAATAATTAAAGAATAAAGTGTTTTTTCAAAGAAAATTAGGATTTTAAAGATAACGCTAATAGTGAGTTTACGGAGGCTATTCTAGCACTAGAGAAAGTTAAAATGTAGAAAAACTATATTTTAAAATCCGATATGTCACAAGAGGCAAATATCGACGATGTACAAGAGCCAATAACTAGCGCACCACCGGAAGTACGGCAAATTATTGAGCGGGTATGGAAGCTGGAAAAAGGCAGGCTAGATAAGAAGATTAACAGCCATGTAAATGACAATATTTTGGACATTATTAAGGAGGAGGTGCGATGAAGCTGACTTCAATCAAGCTCTGCAACTTTCGCTCCTTTTATGGTACGACACCAGAAATGATTATCGCTGGGGGAGATGCTCAGAACACGACAATCATTCATGGGAATAATGGCTCTGGAAAAACTAGCTTGCTGAATGCCTTTACGTGGGTATTGTATGATAAATTTAGTGCGGCATTTGCATCGATAGAGCAGTTAGTGAATAAGCGTGCGATCGCAGAAACCCAAAAAGGTCAAGCTGTAGAATGTTGGGTAGAGATTGGCTGGGAACACGAAGGTAAACGCTATCGAGTTAAACGCGCCTGTCGGGGTTATAAAAACGAAGGTGATTTTGACGCTGGAAAAACTCAATTAACCATGTGGGTTGGTGGAGATGATGGCAAATGGAATATACCAATTCAGCAACCAGACGATATAATTAATCAAATTTTACCCGCAACTTTACATCAATATTTTTTCTTTGACGGCGAACGAATTGAAGAAATCGTTCGTTCTGATAAAAAAGCTGAAATTGCTGAAGCTACAAAAATTTTCTTGGGTGTGGAAGTAATCAACCGTTCCATCAGACATTTAGGAGATGCTAAAAAAACTCTAGAAAATGATTTAAAAGCTATTGGTGATTCTGAAATTAAACAGTTATTACGACAGCAAGAAAAAATAGAGCGAGAACGCGAACGCATTACCAAACGGCAAACTGAAATTAAAGAAGAGTTAGAATATCAACAAACTTTCAAAAAAGAGACAAGTAACCGTTTGCGAGAATTGAGTGCTGCTAAAGAATTGCAAGAAAGATGGCAGGATTTAGAATCGCAAAAAGCAGCAAATCAAGAAGAATATAAAAAAACCAAGGAAGCGCTGAAAAAAGTTATTTCTGCGCGGGGTTATACAGTTTTGCTTTCAGAAACTACATCGCAGTTTCGAGGGATTATCAATGATTTGAAGCAGCGCGGTGAATTAACATCAGGAATTTCGCGGGAATTTGTGAATGATTTACTCAATTCTCAACGCTGTATATGTGGTGCAGAATTACATGAGGGTAATCATTCTCATACTCATGTGAGTACTTGGTTAAATAAAGCCGGTTCTTCGGCGGTAGAAGAAACTGCAATTCGGATGCTAGCACAAGTAGATGAAATTGATAAGCAAGCGATAGGATTTTGGGAAGAAGTTGATAGAGAACAAACTAGGATTAATCAATTAAGGCAAAGTATATCTCAAATTGAAGGCGATTTAGACAATATTCAAGAACGGTTGCGAAAAGATGCTAATGAAGAAATTAGCAGTTTGCAAAAACGATTAGATGAAATTGAAAGTAAAATTGATGAATTAAATCGAGAACAGGGTGCAAATCAGCAGCAAATTGCTCAACTCACAACTGAAATTGAAGGTTTAAACAAACAAATCGCCAAACAAAAGCTGAATGAAGACAAGCAAACTTTAGCACAGCGACGAATTAACGCCACTCAAGATGCAATCGAACGGTTAACGGAAGTTAGAAATCGTCAAGAACAACAATTTCGTCTGCAACTAGAAAAGCGAGTGCAGGAGATATTCACAGAGATTTCTGTTACTCCATACATTCCTAAAATTAGTGATAAATATGAACTGACATTAGTAGAAAATACTACAGGTGTGGAAGCACCAGTTGCAGCATCTACTGGGGAAAATCAGATTCTCAGCTTATCCTTTATTGCCAGCATCATTGACAAAGTGCGGGAATGGAGTGAGAAGCGAAAAATGATGATGATTCCCGATAGTAGTACTTTTCCAATTGTGATGGATTCGCCGTTTGGTAGTTTAGATGAGAATTCGCGGCGACATATAGCAAAGACAATTCCCCAATTAGCGAATCAGTTGATAGTTTTAGTTACTAAGACTCAGTGGCGCGGTGAAGTGGAAGCAGAAATAACAGACAGAATTGGGAGAGAATATGTGCTTACGTATTATTCTTCTAAACCGGATTGTGAACAAGATTATATTGAGTTGAGTGGAGAAAGATATCCTTTGGTGAAACAAAGTCCGAATGAGTTTGAGTATACAGAAATTATGGAAGTTGAACGAGATAGGTAATTACAGCAGTTTTGATGTCTTTGACCCACATCTGTCATAAGGAAGTAGGCGAAAATATTTTTACAGGAATGATACAAAATACTTCTCAAATTCTTATTCTCCGTGTTCTCTGTGCCTCTGTGGTTTTATTTTCCGTTACCTGTACATAAATCTGATTTTAGTTACAGTTGAGAAAATTGGCTTTTGAAAAGGAATAAGATTATGGTTGCGAGTCCAGACAGAAACTATATGTCCCCCCAGGAATATCTGGAATGGGAAGAACGCCAAGAAATTAAATATGAATATATTGATGGTGAAGTTTTCGCCATGACTGGGGAGACTTTGCAAGAATACGTCCTCATCGATGCTGAAAAAATTGGTTTAGATTGTTTTCGGTTAAATGATAGAGGACTTTGGGAGTTACATCCTTATGAGGAAGGGGATGAGGTTCATTTAACTAGTGCTGATTTTCACTTTCCTATTTCTTTGGTTTATGAGGATGTTCAGTTTGTAGGAAAAACGAACCGCAGAGGCGCAGAGGACGCGGAGAGAAGAGAGTAAAATTGAGATTATTACTAACTCATTAAAAGATATTTTATGAGTATTAAAACTGAAGCGACTATTGAAGATTTGTACCAATTACCAGACAATTGTAAAGCAGAGATTGTCAATGGGAAATTGGTGCTGATGTCTCCAACTGGATTTTTACCAGGACGTGCAGGTGGTGAAATTTATGCAAGTCTACGGGATTATAAACGATTGACAAAAAGTGGTTATGCTTTACCTGATAATGTTGGTTTCATTGTCAATCTCCCTCATCATCGTTCTTTAAGTCCTGATGCGGCATTTTATACCGGCAAACCTACAGGTGGGAAGTTCCTTAATGGTGCGCCTGTGTTTGCTGCTGAGGTGAGAAGTGAAAATGATTATGGTGAGACAGCAGAGAAAGATATGGCTAGCAAACGCCGTGATTATTTTGCAGCTGGTACTTTGGTCGTTTGGGATGTGGATGTACTCAAAGAGGAAGTTATCAGAGTATACCGCGCTAGTAATCCCGAAGAAGCACAAGTGTATCGCCGTGGTGAGGTAGTGGAAGCTGAACCTGCGTTACCAGGATGGACTATGTTGGTGGATAATTTGTTTGTTTAGTGTTTGTTTAGCGATCGCCCACATACTATCATTAAATCATACCTTTACAATTGCGTAAACGTAGCGATCGCCCACATACTATCATTAAATCATACCTTGGCAATTGCGTAAACGTAGGCATAGCTTTTCGCTGTCGGTTAAGATGGCAAAAATGTAAATATTAATATCATGGCTGCAAATAGAATCAGGGTTGCTAAAGATAAGGCTGAGTTAGTGAAATCTCTAGTAGCATCAAAAGACACAACTGGGCCTTTTCAAACTTATGTAGAAGTAATGGTGTTTGCAGCAGCCTTAGGCGTTAAATATAAAAAGCGCATTCCTTTAGACGTAATTTCTAAAGATTTATCCCCACTGCGACAAGATTATTTTACTAGCAGCTTCACTCTGTTGATTAATTTGTTAGCTATCACTGAAACAGAAAACATTAAGATTTTAGACGATGATAATGTTGCTGATGAGCAACGTATTCACATTTTTGAAGAGTATGCTAACGGTGGTTTAGGAATTATACAAAATGAACTACGCGGAGCAGTAGACTATTCAGAGAGAATACTATTAATTTTAATTTCTAAAAGATTTGATGATAGTTCAATAGAAGAAGAGTTTGATTTAACTAAATTACTCTAACATTTAAACATTTGCTAAGTTGTAACTACGATAAATGTATCATACAATGATTGGAGAATATGCGGTGACAAATTATATTCAACTACCTGCATGGGAAATTAATCATCCTGGGGGTAAATTTTATACGTTTATATGTGATACCGAAACTTTGCTACGAATTGCCTATGTCTCTATGGAAGAAAGGAATAAGACGGGTGTTCAGAGACCATTAAGTGAGAGAAGATGTAAAGAAGTTGCTAAATTTATTAATTCTATTGATGCTGTTATTGCAAATAATATAATCCTCAATTTGCCAGAAGAGACAGAGTATATTCCTCCTAATACTGAAAGTTTAACTGGTATACTTAAATTCCCAGATAGAGAAAATTCGGCTTGGGTCGTTGATGGTCAGCATAGACTGTTTGGATTTAATTATACTGAAAAAAGACTGAATCTTCTATGCACAGGATTCATAAATATAGGCATAGAAAGCCAAGCCAAAATATTTATTACTATTAACAATGAGCAAAAGGGAATTAATCCATCGGTTATTTATGATTTATTACCCTTAATTAAGGATGCTGATTTTAAAGAAAAACGAACACATAGTTTAGTGAAACAGCTAAATCAAGATCCTGAGTCTCCTTGGTATAATGAAATAAAGATGTTAGGTATTGGGAAGGGATTGGTTTCTCAAGCTGCATTTGCAAGAAATATTGAAATACTTATTGATTCTAATGGAGGTGTTTTATCACCTTATAATGAAAATCTACAATATGCCATATTAGTTAATTATTTTAATGCTTTTAAAGCGGTTTTTTCTGAAGAATGGGGCAGTAGTAAATACGTTTTAACAAAAGCAGTTGGTCTATCTGCAATGTGTGGAATTTTTCCCAAGGTTCATAGCCTATGTAGTAAAGATTTTACTGTTGAAAATATAATAAAACAAATTTTCAATCTCCAGAAATTTGATTTTAGTAGTGCCAATTTAGGTAAAAGTACAAACAAGGTTGCGATTCAAAAGATTACGGCTGATTTAAACAAAATGCTTCCTGAAATCTCAGATACATCTGATATCAAAATATAGGAGATGTAGAATTAATTCAATGCTCAACGATATTAGTACTACATTTAATAAAAAAACTAGGCCAGGATTGAGTGATAGAAATTTTGATGTTCCTCTTTTAAAAGCTATAATTTATGATCAAATCAAGATTTATAATAGGCAATATTGTATTAAAGTATATTTAAAAGATAAAATCACAAAATATGATGGATCAGACAAAGTATACAGTTTTGTAGATCAAGAATTAAAATCAGTTTTGCTGAATGAAGCAAACCTTCAATTTAGTAAAGCTCTTTATAATTGGTCAATATATAAAAAATTAGTTTCTAAAGGTCTGTGGTCATGGGCTTGTGTTACTTTATATTATGCACAATTTTATTGTATTAATGGATTGCTTAATATTCAAGGTAATGCATTCTCTAGACCTAAACTTTTAACAAATATTGGCAAAGAAAAAGAGACAGTATTTCATGTATATACTGAAGATTTTGCAGCAGGTAAATTCATTTTTGAAATGAGAAACTACAAACCTCATGAAGATGTATGGCGACAGTATTATAATGTGTACAAAAATTATAGATATAAAATATCATCTTACAATGAACTTTACCAATATGACATAGATAACCAGTTTGCTATTTTAGAAATTAGGCATCGTGCCAATTATGATACTGCTTTTTTATTAGAGGATTTTATTGAATATTTACTGCCTACAAACGAGCTTGAAGATTTTGCGCTCAAAATGCAGCCTAATATTTTTGAAACATCTTGGACAGAAGACGAATTCTTAAAATTAGAATATATTGCTTCCTTAAGAATTAAGTTATTATTTGATATTCTTCACGAGATTTTAGGCATAAGTAGTCATTTAGAAACTATTAGAAAAGATTTATATTTGGAACGTGCAAGTATGTTAAATAATCTTAAAGATGATACACCAGTTAAGGACTGTTTCCTTAATTGGATCGATGAGAATAATATTATTATCTGACAATAAGTTAATTTGAGAAGAGTATTTTAAGTGAACAGTATAGATAAAATTTACACCTCATTTAGCCTCTTTCAACTTGAGAAGGATGATAACGAGGCATGGTTTAACTATGGACAAGTGACCGCTCGGAATTACAAGACAGTTGGAAGTCCTACTGCTTTCGGTTCAACAAACTTACCATCAAAACCTATAGTTTTATCTTCCACAGTCCTAGCATCTGCTAAAGCCTTACGAAGTTCAGCACGTTCCATCTGTTCCTGAATTCCACCCAGGATGTAAACCAATAACTTCGCCGCTAAATCTCGCCCAGCAACCTGCACCCGCTTTTTATTTGGGTCATATAAAATCCCATACCAGAGAGATTGGGGATATTCCATACCGCTAAAGCCGCCTTGCTGGTCAAACTTCCGTAGCTTCTTAAAAATATCTGCTAGAGAAAAACCTTTTTTAAATACCAAAATTCCCAAAGCTTGCGCTAATGCAACTTGAGCAACCGGACGGAAAAGCATATTTCCTTCACCTCCATCCTTCTCAAAACTGAATCGCCGTAAAGCTGGTGTATCCTCGTGTTCTAAAATTTTATAACTGGAAAGACTAGCCAAATTATCAAATAGCTTGCTAAATTCCTGAATCCCCTGCTCAAGTTCTTCATCCTCTGGACGCATTGGAATTAGACCTTTCTCCAAGGGTTTCCAGTGGGGGAACTTTTGAGCCAAATATCGCTCAGACATATCTTGCAGAGCTTGCAAAGTCGTCAAAACTGTAGAATTGGAAGCTACTGTTGCACTATTCCAATTAACACGAGGTTTGCGTTCTTGTTGCTGTTCTAATAGTGGATGTGTAACTGCAATTTTTCTAGCGACGATCGCAAAACCATCATCTTCATTCAACTGTGTTAGTTGCCCTTTAGTCAATGGTGCAGCCATCAGGTTGACATGAACAAAAATCGATCTTACCCTCCGCCTCGCCTGGGTGCGAGTTTCCCCAGCCGCTACCGCACAGATGAACTCAATACCAATTTTTTCCTTGGGTAAATTTTGCAAGTAAGCAAGGTCTACTTGGTACTTTTCTATCAAATCATTGACTGTAATAAAACTGTCATCAACACCTTTATCTTTTTTATAGCGCTGGAGTTTACGAGTTTTGATTAACTCCATCAACCCCTGAACTCCCATCAGTCGATGTTGTCCATCTAGTGCATAAATGGTTACATCATCCTCAGAAATATTTAGCAGACCTACCTTACCGTCTTTATCTAGGGGTATAAAATCAGTCGTAGACTTGGTGGCGCGTCCTTCGCTATCCCACTCAGCAGCTTTGGGATTATCCACCCACGGTTGATTAATCACCACCAGCACCGGCGGGAACTTATGATTGTCTCTAGCCGCTAAATACTGGACTAGCGGTGCTTGACGTGACCAATCAAGGGGACGCTGCTGAATTTCATCAATACTATCTGCATCAATTTCGACATTATCAGTTTCAGGATTATACTTTTTCTGAAATAGAGGTAAGCCAGAGGCGAAGTGAACCCGACCTGCAAACCATTCCAATGTAACAGAGCTAACATAAGCCTCAGTACCACCCATCTCGGTTTTTTGAACGAGAATCTGATCTTTTCTCCCTAAAAACTTCTCTAGGAGTAAAGCTAGTACCTGCTTTTCCTTGTTTTCTCGTTCCAGGTATTCTCTAGCGATGTCAGCAGTTGGGTCGGATGCACTGTCTTTCATGTTAAATTTTAAAAATAGAATAGTATTATGTAGTTCAATTATCCAAAAAACTGGATATTAGTAGTAAAGTTTTTAAAAACTGTTTTTTCAAACCACGGAGGTGGGTTTTGTCTGTATAGCCGCGAATTCTATTCGCCCTATTCGCCCGAATATTAAGCCAGTGTTTCCAGAGAGAAGGAGAAATGACTACAGCACAACAAACAGAAAATAAAGGTCAGCAGACACGTACTGTAGCAGAGTTAGTGGAAGATATCAAAGCTCTCACTACTGAAATTCAAGAATTGTATTGTTTGGATCAGATACCTTGGGTTTTAGGTGTGTCTTGGGGAAAAGACTCTAGCACAGTATTGCAGCTTGTGTGGAATGCGATCGCTGCTCTTCCTCCAGAAAAAAGAACTAAAACGGTTTATGTAATTACAACCGATACTCAGGTAGAAAATCCTGTAGTGTCTGCTTGGGTTCGCAAATCCTTGCAGAATCTCAAGATAGCTGCAAAAGAACAGGGGATGCCAATCGATCCACATTTACTACAACCAGTAATTCAAGACACATTTTGGGTAAATCTTATTGGTAAAGGATATCCAGCACCTCGTAACCAGTTTCGCTGGTGTACACCACGTTTAAAAATTAATCCTGCTAATCAATTCATCCGTGAAATAGTTAGAGCTAACGGTGAAACAATTCTTGTATTGGGTACTCGCAAAGCAGAAAGCTCAAAACGTGCCGCCACAATGAAAAAGCATCAGGTTGATAGAGTACGAGATCGCCTGAGTCCTAATGCCAGCTTACCCAACTCCTTAATCTATACCCCTATTGAAGATTGGAGTAATAACGATGTCTGGATATATCTAAATCAGTGGAATAATCCTTGGGGACAAAGCAATAAAGAATTATTCACGATGTATCGAGGTGCAACAGCTGATAATGAATGTCCACTAGTTGTTGATACTTCTACTCCTAGCTGTGGTGATTCCCGATTTGGCTGTTGGGTTTGCACACTAGTGAGTAAAGATAAATCAATGGAAGCAATGATCCAAAATGATGAAGAAAAAGAATGGATGCAGCCATTATTAGATATCCGTAACGAGCTAGATATTAAAGATGACCGAGACAAAAGAGATTTTAGAAGAATTTGGGGTGAGGTACAACTTTTTGAGCGTAACAAAGATGGGAAGATATCTGTTGATCCAATACCTGGGCCTTATACAAAATATTGGCGCGAATATTGGCTTAAACGATTATTAGAAGCGCAAATAAAAACACGTCGGACAGCGCCAGAAAATATGCGCGACATCACTCTAATTACTCTAGAAGAAATGAGCGAAATTCGCCGCATTTGGCTAGAAGATAAACACGAATTTGATGATAGCTTACCCCGGATTTATCAAGAAGTGACTGGAGAAGAATTTCAAGATCCTCGTCCTGGCGCTGACTATAGCCTACTAGGTCGTGATGAATGGATAGTATTAGAAGAAATCTGTGAAGGTGACGCGATGCACTTGGAACTCATGGCGAAATTGTTAGATACAGAACGCCAGTATCGCAAAAAGACTCGTCGTGTGGGAATATATGAAACTTTAGAAAAATGCTTTAATACGAGTTCCCGTTCTCCAGAAGATGCGATTAAAAATGCTCGTTTGAAACGCGAATTAAGCGAAGCAGTTAGTCAAGGTGACGTTGCAAAAGTCAAGCAGATGACTTTAGGCGATGTTGCAGCAATCAATGAAGTAGATGAAGGTCAAAGTGAAAGTGATGAAGAGGTAACTTGGGCAAGTATGAAATTTAAAAAGGAAAATTCAGAAGAATAGAAGACCGAGTGAATAAAAGACCGGGCGAATGGAATTCGCGGCTACACAGACGAAACCCACCTCCGTGGGTTGAAGACAAATAAGTTTAATTCCCGGCGATTGGAAATCGTGGCTACACAGACGAAACCCGCCTGTGCGGGTTAAAGAAAATGAGAGCAAATTTTACGCAATTGTATCTACATTATGTTTGGGCGACATAGGATAGATTACCCTTAATTACGCCTGATATTCAAAAGGAAGTTTACGGCGCAATTATCCGCGAATCTGAGGAGTTAAAATGTACCATCATTGCAATTGGTGGGATTGAAGATCATGTGCATTTCCTGACAGGTTTTCCATCAACCATCAGTGTCTCTGAATGGGTTAAACAAATTAAGGGAAGTTCTTCGCATTTCATCACCCACGAAATCAAACCGGGTGAGTTTTTCAAATGGCAAGGTAGCTACGCAGCATTTACAGTTAGTCATGATGCCATCGACAGTGTAGCCAATTACATCAGAAACCAACCCACCCACCATAGCCAAAAATCAATCATTCCCACCTGGGAACTGACTCCCAAGTAAATGAACAACTATGTATGAATTTAGTCCGCGGAGGCGGACTTTGCCTGTGTAGCTGCGAATTCCATTCGCCCGGTATCTTATAAACCTTGCTTAAAAACTAATGATATTTCTTGAACTCGTTCTACAAAACTTTGGCCCGTATAGCGGAAAACAAGTAATCAACCTTAACCCAAAAATTGATGAGGAAACCTCACACCCAATTATTCTCTTAGGTGGGATGAATGGCGGCGGAAAAACTACCCTTATGGATGCCATTCGTCTCGCTCTTTATGGCGCTCGTGCCCAATGTTCTACCCGTGGTAATTTAAGTTATAGCGATTTTCTCAACCAATGTGTTAACAACAAAATTGATCCAGTTGCAGACACCCGGATTGAATTACTTTTTGAACATATTGAAAACGATAAACCAATAAAATACCGTGTTGTGCGTAGTTGGACAAAAAATCCTAAAGATGGTAAAGATACATTAGGTATTTTAGGTGACAGTGATACATGGCCCGATGCTTTAGTTAATATCTGGGATGAATATATTGAAAATCTCCTGCCATTAGGAATTTCTAACTTATTTCTCTTTGATGGTGAACAAGTTAAAGAACTCGCAGAACAGGAAACACCACCACCAGTTGTAGTAGACGCAATTCGCGGACTTTTAGGTTTAGAGTTAGCAGATCGTTTAGCAGTTGATTTAGATATCTTAGTTAACCGTAAACTGAAAGAAGTTGGTAATAGTAAAGATTTAGCAAACCTAGAAGAAATTGAAACTAGGTTAACCCAACAGCAAGAAGATTATCAAACAACAGGAGAAAAATTAGAAACTCTCAAAAATCAGGTAGAAGAGTTAGAACAAAAGCAGCAAGAAGCCTTTGATAAATTCATTTCTGAAGGTGGGAAGATTGCTGCAGAACGCAATCAGCTAGAACTACAACAGGATACAAAAACTGCGGAAATTGAACAAGTACGTCAGTCAATGTGTGAATTGGCGGCTGATGTTTTACCTTTGGCATTAATTCCCAATTTGCTTAATCAGGTGCAGACACAGGGCGAAAAAGAATTTCGCCATCAACAGGTACAAATCTCCAAGGATTTGTTACTTAAACGAGATCAGCGCTTACTCGCTTGGCTAAATCAAGTAGAAATTTCTCCGATACAAGTTGAAAAAATCCAATCATTTTTAATCCAAGATGTAGATAGTTTATATGCAAAGACTATCCAGATAGAAGCAGCTTGGCTATTAGCCGATGATGAAAGTTTAAGTCAGCTAGATAACCTTATATATCATTTACAAAATTCTAAAATTTCTGCAAAAGAGAAATTAGCTATTCTCAAAAATAAAGGAGAAGAAATTCATACTTTAGAAAGACAAGTGCAAACAGCAGCAGCACCAGAAGATTATACAAAGCTGCGTCAAGCATTAGAAACGGCACAAAATCAAGTTGTTGAAGCTAAAGCAAATTATGAAACAATCCGCCGCCGTTTAGCTGAATTAGAAACTGTTATTGCTAAGTCAAAGAGAGAATTAAGTGATTATACCGTAGAAAATATTAAACATAAAAATAGCGAACATATTATTACCTCAGCAGCGAAAGTTCAAGAAACACTCAAGACTTTTCGGGAAAAATTAACTCTGCGAAAACTCAATAAATTAGAGGAGGAAGTTAAAAATTGCTTCCTTTATCTCCTGCACAAATCAGATTTAGTGCATCGTATCACTATTGATACCAAGACCTTTAGCCTTTTGCTTTATGATTTAAATGGTAAACCTGTACCTAAACATCGCCTCTCTGCTGGGGAAAAACAACTACTTGCGATCGCATTCCTTTGGGGTTTAGCCAAAGTCTCTGGACACCGCCTACCAGTAGCAATCGATACGCCACTAGGTAGACTAGACTCCTCTCACCGCAGTAATTTAGTTGAACGTTACTTTCCATCCGCCAGTCACCAAGTAATTTTGCTATCTACGGATACGGAGATTGGCAAGAAAGAAGTGGAAACACTGCGAGAAAATGAAGCGATCGCCCGTGAATATCTGCTCAAATATGACTCTACCACCCGCCAAACTACCATACAACCAGGATATTTTTGGTAACTCCCTCCTCTTTTCTCTGTCTCCTCTGTACCTCTGCGGTTCGTTAATCAAAAACTTATGGAATCACCAATAGAAAGAATTAAACTCTCCCAAACAGCCAAAGATCAACTTACCAAACTTAAGCGCAGCACTAAAATCGACCAATGGAATATTTTATGCCGTTGGGCGTTTTGTCGTTCCCTCGCGGAAGCAACCACACCTTCCCCCGTCCCAATTCCCCAGGATAGCAACGTCGAAATGAGTTGGCGCGTTTTTGGTGGCGAAATGTCTGATATACTCCTTCTCGCCCTCAAGCAACGCTGTCACAATGACGGCTATCCCACCGACAAAGAAACCCTCGCCACCCAGTTCCGCCTGCATTTGCATCGCGGTATTGGCTATTTAGCAGGCGATCCAAATATCAAGAAAATTGAAGATTTAATTGAACTAGCGGTTAAAAATTGAAAGGATATTAGTTGACTGTTAACTGTTCACTGTTCACTGTTCACTGTTAACTGACAACTAATATTATGCCTGAAGCGCTAGAAATTGAGCGTCATAGAGCTGCGATCGCTCGCATTGATATATCTCGCCCTGTACGATTGGCTATAGAAGGGTCAATCCTCAATCAAGACACCACTTTTTTTGACTACGGTTGCGGCTACGGTGGTGATGTGCAGCGAGTAAAAAACTTAGGCTACACCAGTGCAGGCTGGGACCCTTACTACTATCCTGATGTGCCACGCACCCCCGCCGATGTAGTCAATCTAGGTTACGTCCTCAACGTTATTGAAGACTCAGAAGAACGCCGTCAAAGCCTGATCCAAGCCTGGGAACTCACTGGGAAAGTTTTAATTGTCGCGGCTCAAATACTGATTAACGCTCCCAGCAAAACCCAGTTTGCTTACAATGATGGCATTGTGACGCGCCGCAATACTTTTCAGAAATATTACGAACAACAAGAACTCAAAACTTATATTGATGAAGTCTTAAATGTAGATGCAGTACCGATCGCACTAGGCGTTTACTTTGTTTTTCGAGATGAAGCTGAAAAAGAAAGCTACAAAGCTATCCGCTTCTTTTCTGTGACTTCTACACCGCGAGTTCGCATTCCCACCAAGCGGTTTGAAGACTATCAAGAACAGCTGCAACCCTTAATGGCTTTTTTTACCAAGCGCGGTAGACTACCTGTGAAAGGCGAATTGGAAAATGAACAGGAATTACTGAGCGAATTTGGTAACTTCCGCCGCGCCTTTGGTGTAGTTTTGCAAGCTACTGATGAGGCTGAATGGGATGCGATCGCTTATCGTCGTTCTCTTGATATCCAAGTTTATCTCGCCCTGACTCACTTTGATAAACGTCCTGCATGGCAAAAGTTAGCGCCAGAAATGCGTCACGATATCAAAGCCTTTTTTAGTAGTTATGAAGAAGCTTGTCAAGTAGCCGATCAAAAGCTTTTCAGCTTAGGCAAACCTGGGGTGATTCAAAATGCTTGTGAAAAAAGCAAAATTGGTAAACATACGCGTGGTGCGCTTTACGTCCATGTTTCCGCACTAGCAGCACTTGACCCAGTACTACGAATTTGTGAAGGTTGCGCTAGCCGTACTATTGGACGTGTCGATGAAGCCACATTAATTAAATATCACACCGATAAGCCGCAAATCTCCTATCTGTCTTACCCCGAATTCGATACCGATCCTCATCCCGCGTTAAAAGCCAGCATCGGTATTGATTTAAAAACCTTATTTGTCACTCATCGAGACTACGAAACTAGAGCAAATCCGCCGATTTTGCACCGTAAGGAAACATTTGTTACCAGCAACTACCCACGCTACGAAGAATTTGCTAAACTCACCCAACAAGAACAGCAATTAGGATTACTCAATAGCAAAAGCGACATTGGTACGCGTGAAGGTTGGGAAAAATGCCTTGCTGCACACAGAGTAGAGATCAGGGGGCATCAAGTTTATTCCATTAAGGAAAATTAAAGAATAATCACACTGTTAAAGTATTGCTGATATGTATCTTAAATAAAGAAAATCTTAGCAGGTTTGTGTGTTTACACGAAATTAGACAGCAGTTATGGCAAGATAACTGCAATTCAATTAAATAAAAAGGAATCTTCAAGATTGTGCAAGTAAATAAATCGCTGCTACGAATTTTTGGCAGCCAGAAGATGGGAGCTTTGTTATTTCTTGGCTTCTCATCAGGGTTGCCGTTATATTTAACCAGTCAGACATTACAAGCCTGGTTGACCAAAGAAGGAATTAGCTTGGCAGCGATCGCCGCTTTTAGTTTAGTAAAGCTGCCCTATTCTTTAAAATTTCTCTGGTCGCCTTTACTAGATAGATTTGTACCACCTTTTTTGGGGCGACGCAGAGGTTGGCTGGTAATTACACAAGTAGCATTACTGTTAAGTATAGCTGTAATGGCTCTACAACACCCATCCCAAGGGCTACAACCTTTAATAATTGCTGCTGTAGCCGTTGCCTTTTTTAGCGCCAGCCAAGACATTTTAGTTGATGCTTACCGCACTGATGTCGTGGAAGTAGAAGAAAGAGGTGCTGGAGCATCTATTTACTTATTGGGTTATCGTGTTGCCATTCTAGTAACCGGTTATGTCACCCTATTTTTGGCAGATAGGATGCCTTGGCAAGCTGTTTACTTGTTGATGTCGCTGTTGATGCTCGTGGGCTTAGTAAGTTCTATTTTTGCACCAGAACCAGTCCTACGCGATCGCCCGCCTCAGACTTTAGGAGCTGCCGTCAAATTACCCTTCATTGAATTTTTCCAGCGTCATGGCTGGTTACAAGGACTTTTAATCCTGATATTCATTGTGATTTACAAATTAGGAGATTCTTTACTAAAGAATGTATCCACCCCATTTTTGTTAGATAAAGGCTTACATTTCACTCAAACCGACATCGCATTTCCTGGTGCATTGGGAATTTTCGCCACTATTGTTGGCACTTTGGCAGCAGGAGCAATAATCACCAAAATTGGTGTTAATCGATCGCTCTGGATATTTGCCATCCTGCAAGCTGTCGGCAACTTAGCTTTCTTTGCGTTGGCAGTAGTCGGTAAAAACTTCTATCTAATGTTAGCTGCCGTTAATATAGAACAATTCTGTGCTGGTTTAGAAACTGCTGCTTTTGTAGCATTTTTGATGAGTCTTTGTAACCAAAGCTTTTCAGCTACACAGTACGCCTTACTTTCGAGTTTACAAGCTTTTAGTAGAGATATTCTCACAGCTCCAGCAGGTACATGGGCGCAAGCCACCGGCTGGTCTACATTCTTTTTACTCACAGCAATAGCTGCTTTGCCAGGATTACTATTATTGCCATTCTTTGCACCTTGGAATCCAAAGCCAGTGGTAGTATTATCCAGACCAGGATTAGACGACTAACAAGAGGATATATGGGGAATCAAGTAGTTATTGCTGTCGGCACATTTATTCTCTTACTCACTGGTTTATTACTTGGCTATGTTCTCTCACAGTTAGTTCTAGGATTTCTAGCATTTAACCTCCTAACTTTTTTCGGAACACTCAGCCTAATTTTAATTTTTGGTACACTTTATTACGTTTTATTTTGGCAATTGCGGAGAGATCAGTCCCGGCCATCAACTATAAATCAAGGGATACCAGCCCAGGTAGACGATGGTGTATCTGATAGCTATCTCAAAAACAGGCTAATCGCTAAATTATCCGGTGACACTGCTGCTGCCGAACGGTTAATTGAACAGGCAAAGGAAACTTATCCTGGAATGCCGGAAAATTGGTATTGCGAAAGAGTGCTTGATGACTTAGAGCGCGATCGCGGCCAATAGTATTGTGGAATCAGGTGATAAGGGAGATGGGGAGAAAGAATAACTAATGCCCCATTCTCCATTCTCTTGCACAGAAAATCGCTAAAATAAATCAGGAATACTTCACAAATCTTCAGCTAAGTTCTCATAAAAGTTCGTAGCTCTCTTTGCAATTAAAATATGGCTATTTTTCGTCAATACATCGCCCCACTGCTTGTAGTTTTGGTATTTGTCTTTGCCCTAGTCGCTGTCAGCGCCCGTATCTTTTTACCCTCCGATATGGCAGCACCCGCACCAATTGAAGAGGTGGGGATAAGTTCTCAACCCACTCCTGTTAATTTGCCACCAACAGCACAAAACTCAGCTAGCTAAGTTAATAAACGCCAGAAGTGTCTGAGCAACTACTACCTGGGTATATGATTCGCCGTGGTTCCACATTGGATCGAGCGCTACTGCTTAAATTCATGCAGCGAACTTACCAGGATCTTTTTCCCAATGAGGATTTTTCTCACCTAGAGCAAACAGTTAAGCAATACTTTTCCAGCGATACGCCCTTGTGGTGGGTAGAAGAGGAGGGGGAGCAGGGGAGCAGGGGAGCAGGGGAGCAAGGGAATAATAAAAAATTTCTCTCCTCTGCCCCCCATCCCTCCATCGCCTGCCTTTGGGTGGGTAACGCCATAGATCAAGTGCAGGGTAATCGTCATGCTCACATCTTTATTCTCTACGTTGTGCCAGAACATCGGCGGCGAGGTATTGGCACAGCCTTGATGCGATATGTGGAAAATTGGGCTATTCAAAGAGGCGATCGCCAGATAGGATTACAAGTGTTTCAATCAAACAAACCCGCATTAAATCTTTACAATCAGTTAGGTTATCAAACCCAATCCCTGTGGATGGTAAAATTCCTGAGTGCAGAAAAATAAACTAGAGGATAGACGTAAAATACTTTAGCGTCTGAGTTGTAGCAGTTCTCGTTTGGATAAAACTCAACGAGGGGAAAGTGAAGTGTATAATTACGCAACTAATACTTATAAAGTTTTAACTTATTGGTACGGGGGATTATGTATTAATCCCTTTTTGGGATTGAAATGAAATTATGTATGACGAAGACGATCTAAGCCTACTCGATATTGAGGAGGAGCTAGAAAGCCCCCTAGATAAAATAGAGCCGCTAACTGCCGAATCAGAGGTGGTAAAGCCCGATCCCGAAGTGATGCTAGCCCTCCTAGAAAATCCCCAGCCCCAGCAAAGAATGTTAGCGGCGCGTGCTTTTTGTGATATTGAAGATGCACGTGCTACACCCCATTTGATTCGCCTGTTAAGTGATGTCTGTCCCTTAGTCAGGGTAAGCGCATCTTATGGACTCGGACGCAATCCCAGTTCAGAAGCAGTAAGTCCATTAATTGCTCAACTAAAGAGTGATTGGAATGGCTATGTGCGTAAAGGCGTTGTTTGGGCTTTAGGAAACTGTCGCGATCGCCGTTCTTTACCACCCCTAGCAGATGCCCTAAGAACTGACATTTCCGCAGTGCGTTTGTGGGCTGCTAGTGCCTTAGCACAGATGGCAGAAGTGGGTTATGAAGCGGTTATAGGGGCAATACCACCATTAATTGAAGCCTTAGTCAAAGATCCCGTGGCAGCCGTGCGGAGTAACAGTGCTTGGGCAATTGGTCAACTGTGCCGCGAACTACCTTCTAATGTAGTTTACGCCACAGCGATCGATGCTCTAATTCAAGCCTTTGCCGAAGACCAAGATTTGGGTGTCCGAGAAGACGCGAAAGCCTCACTGTTAGGAGTAGGCGATCCCCGTGGCTTACAGCTGATTGAAACCCTCGAACAAGAAGGGTGGTTTTGATTTGGCATTGGGCACTTGTACTGAGCGTATCCCTAAAGCGAAAGCTTCGCTAACGCGTAGCGTCTGTAAAGAAGCGGTAAAGCCTGCGGCATAGCTACGCTTAGGCACAGCCTCTCCAAGAGTTGTATTGGGCATTAATCGCTTAAATCCCAACTCCTAACTCAGCACTCACTAACCTTCAGTTACAGATTTGACCAAATTTAAGTCATAAGGGCGCTCAGTATCATCTTCGCCCAAATACTCACCATTTTGAATTTCCAGAATAACTAGCGGTATGTGCCCAGGATTTTCTACCTTATGTAGGGTTGCTGCGGGAACATAAGTTGACTCATTTCGATTCAGTAATATTTCCGCATCGCCACAAGTCACCTTAGCTACACCAGAGACTACAACCCAATGTTCGTTGCGGTGATAATGGATTTGTGGTTTAATGCCGTGTCTGGGCTTGATTTCAACACGGCTAATTCTATAGGTATCTCCCTCCTCGATCACCTCCACCTCACCCCAGTATCGTGTGCCTGAATGTGGAGGCAATTCGTTGATATTTGACTGAGTATTATTTTCGTTGGGAGTCATAATCAATTTCTCAACCAGATAACTACTAGTATTTTTCTGTAATTTATCGTAAACGGGATAAACCTGGATAGGCAGATACAGTCAAAAGTGTTCTAACTTTACTCTAGGGAATTATTCATCCCCCCGTATACTGAATCCGATAAATCCGATTATTGGCTTCTTCTGTTAGTAGTAAACTGCCATCTGGCAGCACGAGTAAACCTACAGGTCTTCCCCAAGTGGTTGGTACAGAAGGATTTAGTAAAAAGCCTGTGAGAAAGTCTTCGTAGTAGCCAAGCGATCGCCCTTTAGCATCGAAGGGAACAAATACAATTTTATAACCAGTGCCGCGATCGCGATTCCAAGAACCACGAAAAGCAGCAAAAGCACCGTTACGGTATTTTTCTGGAAACGTCTTACCATCATAAAACTGCAAACCCAATGCTGCTGAATGCGCTTGGAACAGCACATCTGGCGTTTGGGTACGGGCTGCTAATTCGGGGCGTTTGCTTTTGCCATCCGTTTTTTGACGCGGATCGAGGTTATTTGGTGTCAGATAAGCATAAGGCCAGCCGTAAAATGCCCCCTGTTTAACGCGTGTCAGATAGTCTGGAACCAAGTCATCACCGATTCCATCGCGTTCGTTGACAGTGGCGTAAAGTTCCTTAGTTATAGGATGAAAATCCAAACCAACAGGGTTACGCAAGCCGGAAGCGAAAGTTTGTTGCTGGGAACCATCTAAATTCATTACCTGTATCGAAGCCCGTGGTAGGGGTTCTTCATCTACATTGGTTCCTGAACCAACTGAGACATATAATTTATTGCGATCGGGCGAGACAACAACATTGCGCGTCCAATGGTTGTTATAACCTTGAGAAGGCAAGTCGGCGATTTTTTCTCCTTTACCTGTAATCTTGTTTTGACCTTGAGTATAGGGAAAACGCACCACGGCATCTGTGTTCCCCAGAAAAAAGGAATTATCTGCAAAAGCCATACCAAAGGGTCTATTGAGTCCGTTATCCCCACTAGCAAAGGTTTCCCGAACATCAGCTACGCCGTCACTGTTGCTGTCACGTAACAAACGAATGCGGTTTTGGCCAGTTTCAGTCACCAGGACATCACCACTAGGAGTTAAAGCTAGCCAGCGTGGAGCATCTAAACCTTCAGCAAAAACATTAACTGTAAAGCCTGCTGGTACGCGCAACACCGGATTTTGAGGAATAGGCACAACTTCAGGCCGCTTGGAAGCACTTTCTGTTGCAAAGGGTGCTGGTAAATTCTTCAGATTGATACGAATAGGCGTAGGTGAAAATGCTTCAGTTCGGATAGTATTTTTTAGCTGTGTAGGATTCTGTGTCAGTTGGGCAGAAGGTACAGATATTTGTGGTGTGGGATTATCTGACGAAGCGCGAGTCTGGTTACACGCTGCTGCCAAAGTCAGTAAAAAAACTGGTAGCAAGAAACGCGCAAAAACTTTCATAACGGTAGAAACTATGACACAATTTTCTTACTTTAGACTTGAGATTTAATAATTGTCGCCAGTCTAAAGTCCGATTTTGCTTACTTAGTCACTCCATTAAGGTACTGGAAAAATAATTTACTCTCCAATTCGCAATGCCCAATATTCATACATATAAGACTCATATTTGATTCTTGAAAAAATTCAGTATAGCTCAAAGAGCCTTCTTGCCTATTGCCTATTGACTGTTGCCTGCCTATGCAAATAATTTCAAAAATCAAATCAGATTACGATATAAGCATTTGTTAGTCAATAAAAAACTTTCAAACTCTGCTGCTGGTAATGGAGGACTAAATAGAAAACCTTGCATAGAATTACAGTTTTGTTGGCGCAAAAAAGCAAGTTCTGCTTCGGTCTCTACCCCTTCAGCGATTACATTTAGATTGAGATTGTGACCCATTTGAATTAATGCTTTAGTAATGGCTGATTTCTGTGTATCGTTAGCAACATTATGGATAAAATAACGGTCAATTTTTAAGGTGTTAATTGGTAAGTTTTTCAGATAAATTAGAGAAGAATAGCCTGTACCAAAATCATCGATCGCAATTTTGATACCCAATGATTGCAATTTGCTCATAGTAGCGATCGCACTATTTACGTCTTGCATAATCATACTTTCAGTTAGTTCTAGCTCTAAGTCATCTGGTTGCACATTATTAATAGTTATAAAATTGACTATTTTATTAATAAAATCTGGTTGGTTAAATTCAATTGCTGATAAATTTACAGTAACAACCAAGGAATTAATTCCGGTATCACGCCAGATTTTTATTTGCTTACATACACTTTTTAATACCGATTTACCGATTGGAACAATTAAACCTGTAGACTCTGCTAACGGAATAAATTCTGTTGGGTAAACTATCCCCAATTCTGGGCTTTGCCAGCGCAATAAACTTTCAGCAGCTACTATTTTCCCAGAAGCAATATCGACTATTGGTTGATAATAAATTTCAAATTCCTGAAATTTATGTTGTTTAATAGCTCGGTGCAAGCAAATTTCTAACAACTGCATTTTGGGAGACAAGTTGTTAATTCTAGTCTGAGTAGATAAATATTTTTTTAAAGTAGCGTATTTTTCCAACCGATTCATGATGGCACTTAATAACTCAGCCCGACTAAATGGCTTAGTTATATAGTCATCGGCCCCCATATCCATACCTTGACGGAAGTCAGATTTGGCAGATTTGGCGGTGAGAAAAATGAAGGGAATTGTTGCCGTTGAAGGATCTTGGCGTAACGCTGTTAGAACACCATAACCATCAATTTCTGGCATCATCATATCACAGAGAATTAAGTCAGGAACTTCACAGATAGCCAAATGTACACCAATCCTACCATTAGCGGCAGCAATAGTTTCAAAATCCTCAGCTTCTAGCAAATCTAAAATGTTTTCACGGACTGCTTCCTCGTCTTCTATTATTAAAATTTTGGGCATAATTTACCTCAATTTATTATTTATTATTTCATAAGAGAATAATAGTAAACTTTGTATCAAATCCCGGTGTAGTTGTGAAAAAATTTTACCTTTGTAGATATCTTTACACTTTTTTACAATTGCCATTGCTAATCGAGTCGCTAGCCTATGATCGACATTACTGACGCGATAGAAGGATTCCAATACTGAATAGAAATAGCTAGCCCAAAAGCCAGGATATTCAACTGTTTCCCACCCTTGATAACCCGTGATGGCGAGAACATTTTCGTTCATAAATTTACTAGCAAAATATTCCGAACTCTTGCAGATGTAAATTACTACTGGGCTGGAGAAGAATAAATATTCCAGATGTTGAAGATTTCCAAGTAGCGTCCACCATATTTCCCAATATAAACGTCTAACTACATCTTGTGGTTGTAGTTTGGTAAAGTTAAGTACTGTTTGGTTCGCTTTTAGCACCATACCTTCTGTGATTAGCAATCCGATAAACTGGAAAGTGTCGTTGAAGATGGTGCGAAATCGTCTTTCACTCTCACGCAATACTACTTCTACTACACGGGAGGTACTATTCACAGAAACTCCAATGAGGTGAGTCGATTGGTCGTGTCTGTCAGTACTATAGCGCGTACTAGTGACCATTTGTACTCGGGTTAATTGTCTATTAACGAGAATTTGATATCCTACCTCAAACGAACTAATACTGGTGTTCCCTCTAGTTTTAGATTTCAAAAAATAGTTATCTAAAGCTGCTTATATTAAGTATTCTCCAATATTCTGGTTCTAAAGAAGTAGTAATATTTGGGATATAAACACAGCAAAAATTGTCTTAAGAATTACAAAGTGGCTTATATACGGCTAGTTGTGAATTGGGAAGATACAAAGAAGAAACTTGTTCAATAATTCCCCCTTGTCCCTTTGATCTCCCCCAACTCCCCAGCCTCTCAATACTTTTCGGTTAAGGGGGAGAGGGGAAAGGGTTTAAATTTATTTACCTTTACCCCTTAACCGTTAAACTTTCCCAGATCAAAAGAGAGATTGTTGGGTTTATCCGAAAAGTATTGCCCTGCCTCTTTACTAAGGGTGCAACTGCACCCGTCGTTCGCCGTAACGCAATAGCCTTTCTATAGTTACAAGCCGATTTTCCCAAACTTTGACTTGATAGGAATTCGACTTAATTTCTTGGCTCATCAATACTCGAAATTGAGACTGGAATCGAGTTAGAGAGGCTTTTGCCACTAGTAAATTACTAGGAGAAGGAGAAGCAGCAAGCTGATTTAAAGCACTGCGTAAAACTTCTGCTTGGTTGTTAAAATCTGATATTGTCCGGGCAGGTCTTTCTTGTGGGTCATTTTGGAAAACAAATTTCCATTCTCGTTGCAGCGCAGTGTAACGGATGGCGGCAGTTTGAAAAGGTTGGCGGTGGGGAATCGGTTCACTTTTTGTAGATTGAACTTTACCTTGGGTACTAATAAAAAGTTTTTGTAGCTCGTTATTAAAATTCTCTGCGGCAAAGAGTGCGTAACCACTAACTGGTAAGTCCCTTACCAACTGGAGTTGATCGAATGCCCCGATTGTTGGTAACGAAAGTAAGCGAATTCCCGGCACTAACAATGTAGCTCCCAATTGTTTAGAGGCGATCCAGGGTTGGGCTAGTCGTTGGAAGCGAGAAGTATCCAGAGCATAAGTCATGGGAACGATTAAATCTACATCTCCCCGTCTTGCCCAAGTTTCCCAGTTTTGTTGAATTTTCTGAATCCGCTCTTGTTCTGGCAAAGGAAATACAGCAACCGACAAAATCAAATTCGGTCGTTTTTGCCGCAACTGCTCTGATACTTTCGCAACAAAGCTATCAACTTGCTTAGTGCGAAATGCCGTCCACTTTTGCCATAGTTCTGGTTGACTGGGGGAAATATTGATTGGATCTATGCCAGTAAGTTGCTGAAACTGCGCTCTTGCTGCTTTGCCATAGCCATAAATTCGACCTGCTGATGGATCTTGAAACGGGTAGCGAATGTAGTCTAGCTGTAAACCATCCACGTCATAGCGAGTAACAATTTCCTCGTATAGCTTGAGTAAGTATTGTCGAACTTCGGGGTTGGCTGGGTCAAAGAATGGCTTAGTCTGGCCAACGGGAATCATGTTGCCAAGATTATCGTAGTTTGCCCAATCGGGATGAGCCGCCAGTACTGGCCCTGGATAATTTGGACTAACGTTGATAATCTCATTATGCCGTTGATTGCCAGCAGCAAAAGTCCAAACCCAAGCGTGTAATTCCATGTCGCGCTCATGGGCCAACTTCACCGCATCTTCTAGTGGGTTCCACCCACGAATTAGGGGGTTTTGCTCTTTTGCAACTTGGCTTGGATAAATGGTATAGCCAGCATTAACAGTTTCAAAGAAGACAGTATTAATTCCAGTTTGGGCTAGGCGATCAAAAATTTGAGCTAGTCCTGCCTTGCTACCAGCACGAACAATCGTCCCTCTATCCAACCAAACTGCCCGAATTTCTGGTTGAGCCAACCTCCGATCAACTGGGAACTGCTGCCACAAAATTGTCTTTGCTGCCAGCCACTGCTGACGAGCCAGAGCATAGTTTTTTTGAGCAATCAATTGGGGTAAGTTTTTGGCAATTACCCTGACTTGTGCCAAGGCTTGGTCTTTGCTTGTGGCTAGCCCCCCCAATTTAGTTGAGGCCAATTGTATTGGCTGCTCTTTGACAGATTGGGGGGTATAGGTTTCCAGATGTCTGGAGGTCTGTTTTCCCTCAGATATCCCGATGCCTTCCTTAACCGCATTGGCTGACACCGCTAAATGAGCGCTTTCCACCCGACCAATGAGATTTTCTAGCTCTTGCTGGAGAGCGATCGCTTGATTGTTGTCAATCGGCTCATTGGAGTTGGGTGCAACATCTAGACGCACCGCCTGTTCTAGCTGATCAATAGCCTCTTGCGAACTTGGTGGTTTAACTATAGGAAGCGCTCTCGGTATGGGAGCAGTAGCAGTTTTAGGAGGAAGGGATGAGGAAGATGAACTACTGCTCTGTCCCTCTGCCCCTCTGCTCCCCTGCTCCCCTGCCCCCTGCCCCCTTGGTGCAGCCGCTACTGTTGTAGAGCAGTTTGGGGAACCTCCTGCTATTTTTTTCATCCGATTCGATGGTGCTAGCGCTGTTAAATAATGATTGATAGAAGCTTTTAACCAGGCATTATCTAACTCGGCTGCTGAGGCTGTATCCGTTCCCCAACGCCAGCCCAAAAAGGTAGTACGCTCAGTTGTCACTACTGCGGCTGGATTATCTTTGGAATTCCAAACAGCAGGAGATTCAGTGCCCATATCATTAGGAATCACAACGCCGCCGCGGATTTTGCCAAAGAGTTCGGTTTGATTTGCCCATTCTGGGATCTTGGTTTTTGTGGGCTTGATCTGTTCTATTTCACTAAGGCTGAATCCCCAATAACCTCCCAAGAGCGATCGCAATAACTGCCGCACTCCTGGGGATGACAAACTACCTACGGGGCCGCTAGCAATTAAACGCCCTCCCTTACTCATCCAGTCTTCAAGAGCGATCGCTTGGGTTGGTGTTAATGTCTCGATGTTTGGCAAAAATAATATCCGGCGATCGCCCCAATCTGCACCACTCTTGACATCTGTTAGGGGAATTACACAATATTTCACCCCGATCGTCTGCAAGCGGTCAGTTATCCCTGTCCATTGATTCGCATTTTCTTGGCTATGCACTACGCTCAATACAGGTTCTTCAGTCGCCGCCGTGACTGGCAAAATACTAAAATTATTTAAAATTAAAAAGTTAAAACTTAAAATGAAGAATCCGGCTTTCTTTATGTGAGAATTTGCCTTTTCATGAAACTCTTTCCGATTCTTCACTACTGGCTCCTCAGTGGATTAATTATTAGGCATTACTTCTTATTTATCATCTAGCATAACAATAAATTACCTCCGAAAAACAACTGATCTTTGATAACTAAACCTGAACAAAATCGGAAATGCATGTTTTGATTAAATCTTCAACTCCTGCTAGGGGGAAAATTCTTGTATTTAGTCTGCCAGCTAATTCCTCAATACTCATATCATCTAAAAACACTAATTCCCCATTTTTTAACATGACATTGGGTAGCAAAATCCCATCACCTAAATCTTGCTCTTCTAAATTTAAAACTAAATCATGACCAGTTAGTAATCCGGTTACACTGATAGTTTGTCCCCAATAATCACTACATAAAGCCCGCATATTGACCTCTAAACCTTCAACACAATTTAAGCGTTTCAAAATTGGTTGAAATGCTTTTTCTACGGCGTTGCCCACTACCCAGGTCAATTTTCTTTGAGGATATACTTTTGGTGGAAGTAATTCTGCTGCAACGGTGGCAAATTGCTTGATAAATAGTTGAATCGAACCAACTCCATTATCAATTTGGGGATATTCTTCATATTCAGACTCGCTGGGTAATTCCTCACCTGCAATCAAAAACCACTCATCGGCTAACCAAACAACGCTAGAACCAAATTGTTGCCGAAATTGCCGTGAGAGCATTTGCACTTGAGAAATCACTTCTTGAGCTTTTTCTCTAGTTACAGGGATGAGTTCATCTTCTGGAGGGCGAAACCGTGTCAACCCAACTGGCACAACTGCCACCGATGCCACTGCCGGGACTTCACCAGTATGAAAAGAAGTTAAATCTTTGAGAGTTTGTTCCAGATGTTTGCCATCATTTATACCAGGACAAACAACAACTTGAGCATGAATTTGTAGTCGCCTTTTTTGAAACCACTTCAGTTGTTGCAAAATTTGTCCCGCACGCTGATTTTTTAGCAGCCTAATTCTCACATCAGCTTCTGTCGCATGAACAGAAACATACAACGGAGACAAGCGCATTTGCTCAATTCGCTGCCATTCTCTTTCTGGCAAATTGGTCAGGGTAAGATAAGAACCGTATAAAAAGCTCAGACGGTAATCGTCGTCTTTTAAGTACAAGCTGGTGCGCTTACCTGGTGGCTGTTGATCGATAAAGCAAAATGGACAGCGATTATTGCACTGAATTAAGCCATCAAATAGGGCAGTTTCAAATTCTAGCCCCAAGTCTTGATCGTAATCTTTTTCGATTTCCAGGCTATGAGTTTTACCAGTAGCATCTAAAACTTCTAGTTCCAAAACTTCATCAGCACACAAAAACTGATAATCAATTAAATCGCGGGGACGCGTACCATTGATTGCAACGATCGCATCCCCAGCCTCAAAGCCAATCTCTGCGGCTATTGAGTCTGGTAGAACCTTGGTAATTCGGGCAGGATTAATGGTAGTCATGGGTATTTTGGCATTGGGTATTGGGCATTGGGCATTTGCTTTAAACAAATGACCAATGACTAATGACTATTATGAAATTATCCTTTCCAACCTGCTGCGATCGCAGCTAAAATAGCACTACCGAATGCTAATCTATACCAAACAAAAACCAAAGTGTTTTTGGTTTGCAAGTATTTGATCAAAAATGCAATTGATAGGTACGAAAAAATAAAGGTTGAAATAATCCCTACAATTAACAATCCCACAATGTTATCGGGCAACTCGTGGGCTTGAAATGATTTGAAGATTTTCAAACTTTTATACAGCGTAGCAATGGTAAGAGTTGGAAAGCCTAACAAAAATGAGAATTTCGCCGCTGTATCGCGTTCTAATCCTAAAAATAAGGCAGTCGTCAACGTTGAGCCAGAACGAGATACACCCGGAATTAAAGCAAGTGTTTGTCCCAATCCAACTAAAATACCATCCCGAATTTGCAGTGAATCAAAACCTCGCTTGCGAGTGCCAATTTTTTCTGCCAAAGCTAGTACAAGTGCCATGATGATTGACATGATGGCAATAATTAATGCACTCTCTGGTAGAATGTCTTTCAAAAGAAAGCCGAAAATTAAGGCAGGCAATGTTCCGACTACAATACCGACCAGAATTTTCCACTCCTCACGTTGCCAATCTTTCTCTTTGAATGCTTCGATTCCACCTTTGATAATACTAGAAATCAGCGACCAGAAATACCCCACAATTGCAATAACACTGCCAAATTGAATGGCATCGACAAAATCTTTAGAACCTAGTTCTTTCCAGCCAAATACTTTAGTAAAAATCAGCAGATGTGCAGTGCTACTGATTGGCAAAAACTCTGTAATACCTTGGACAATGCCCAAAATAAAAGCTTGAATAAACTCCATAGCAATTAATACCTTTTTCCTGTTCTAGACATGATTATGAACATTGTCTAGATGATGATGTTGCTTTATATACTCTCTACTGCACCTAATCTTATAGAAAATTCGATTTTACCGATCAATAACATCATCTAAGACGCTGACCATGTTCTTACACCCACCTGAATAAGTCAACGAAATTTTCGCAGTTCATCAAACTTTAATATTTAGCGGACTGATGCTGTTCACTTTTTAACTGTTAAATTTTACCTTTCATCTCTCTGTAGTCTGCTATGTACAAAAACTACAGAGCAGTTTTGTACATAGCGCAACTTGAATGGATTAGTCTGGCGGAGAAGGTTTTGTCTGGTTTGCACCCGCATTCGCCGAAATTTCAGTATAATTACAATGCCCCAGGGGGGGATTTTAAAATGTGATATCTTAAATAAGATAAAGTTTAGTAACAAATATTAAAAACTTTGATTAATAATACACTGTCCTCCTACACTGCTTCTACCCCTTCTATTGATACTGAGTTGGATTTGGCTGATACTGGGCAGAATGGCATCAAGCAATTGGAATCTGCACTCTCTTTTTCTCCCTCTTTGCCCTTATCTATTTCTGCCCGACAAAATTGGTTAGTGTTTGCGGCGGCGGTGTTTTTGGTATCAGTGCCAGTATTTGTTGAAGCGCCAATAGTGCGATCGCTACCAACTCTCAGTTTAGCGCTGACAGCATTTTGGGTGTGGCTAAGTTTTACCTTAATGTCACGTCCTGCAACTTATGTCTGGGGCGATTTGCTCTTAGGATTTAGCTGGAGTTGGTTAGCAGGGGCGATTTACTGGGGCTGGTTACGTTGGGAACCTGTATGGCATCTGCCAGTAGAATCTATAGGTTTACCTTTTGCTTGTTGGTGTCTAGCGAAGAGTTGGGGCAAGGTTGGTAGCTGGTTCTATTTAGGATCTTTATTCGGTACAGTTTTAACAGACGTATATTTTTATATAGCAGACTTGATGCCTTATTGGAGACAAATTATGAGAGTAGATGCAGATTTAGCACCACAAATCTTACAAAATGCCCTGATGCAAGTACAAACACCTTGGGGACAAACTTGGGCCATAATTCTTGCCTTAGTACTCTTAACAGTGGGAATTTTAGCTTTAGGTGGAAAGCAAAAACACTGGTATGCCTTTGGTGGTGCAGTTTTAAGCACAATTTTAGTAGACAGCCTATTTTTGTTAGCAGCGATCGCTGCATGAAGCAGGCAGAAGGTTGCAATGCTCATGTAGGCTCTTCTTAGCAAAACTTTTTCCAGTCACTCTATGGCACATCAAGAATGATGCTGTAGATAATTAATTAGTTAAGAAATATTACATAACAGTCCATCACCCTCAAGTCTTCTTGCTAGGGTATTCGGTATTAGATATCAGACGCTTTCGTGTCCGCTTAGAAGGTAGAATCAGCCACCCCAAAAAGATTTCGTCTCCTTGGGAATGCTACTGTAATCATTGATAGAAGGCTATTACAGCTGTACAGAAACTGCGATCGCGATAAAAATTTTGCCAAAACCGCAGTCAAACCCAGTAACGGTAAATATTGTGGATATTAATACGCTGTATATTAGTTTCTGATGACTGCTGTGTTAATTAAGCTATCAGGTTTTGTCTTTTGTCCTTTGTCCTTTGTTCTTGGCGCTCTCACGTAGACGCATTAGTAGCTTCCCGTAGGGTATGACTAATGACTAATGGCTAATGACTGATGACCACTGTTAGCTTAAAACTTTTATTTCTGTTTGATGGAAAGAGGTAGAAAATCGTGAAAGGATTGGCGCGTTTATTAACAGTGTTTAGTTTGTTACTTGGTTGCTGGGGATGGTTGGGAACAACTCAGATAGCCCAAGCTGCTAGTTTCAACAGTTTTGCTTTTCCTCAAGTGCCAATTCTGGCAATTGAGCGGCAGAATCGGGCAGATAAGAAGCTAGGAACGGAATTTGGTAAAAAAATTGATTTGAATAATACCAACGTCCGAGCTTTTCAACAGTTTCCAGGGCTTTATCCCACCCTGGCTAAGAAAATCATTACAAATGCTCCCTACAAAAATGTAGAGGATGTATTGGATCTTCCAGGATTGAGCGATCGCCAAAAAGCAACCCTGCAAGCCAACTTGGATAAGTTTACCGTGACAGAATTAGAGCCTGCCTTCAACGAAGGAGACGATCGCTTTAACAACGGCATCTACAGATAAGTTGTAGTTAATGTAGCAAATAGCAGCCCACTCCTGATTCTAGGGACTGGGATTATTCTATTAGAGATGAGTGGGACAAGGAGGACAAGGGAGATAAGGGGGACAAGGGGGACAAGGGGGACAAGCTGACAAAGTAAAATTTTTTCCTTGTCTCTCCCTGCCCCCTGCCCCCTGCCCCCTGCCCCTTTCCCCCTGCCCCCTTCCCCTTCCCCCTCACCCCTCCCCCATTACCTTGCCTCAGATAGATATTCCTAGCCAATTTGATGTTTTAGTAGTCGGCGCTGGTGCTGCTGGACTATACACAGCGCTGTGTCTACCAGAGTCCTTGCGAGTCGGCTTGATTACCAAAGAAACTGTTGCTTTGTCCGCTAGTGATTGGGCACAAGGTGGTATAGCCGCAGCCGTTTCCCCGGAAGATTCTCCTACGCTGCACATTGAAGATACCATCCGGGCAGGTGCAGGTTTGTGCGATCGCACTGCTGTAGAATTTCTCGCACAACTTGCCCCTAAATGCATTCAATCCCTAGTTGACTTGGGGGTTGCTTTTGACCGTCATGGTCAAGCCTTGGCTTTAACTTTAGAAGCTGCCCATTCTCGCAACCGTGTTCTCCACGCTGCGGACACCACAGGCAAGGAAGTTACAACCACTCTCACCGCCCAAGTATTACGTCGCCCGAATATTCAAGTCATTCAGCAAGCTTTGGCTTTGAGTTTGTGGATTGAACCTGAAAGCAATCGCTGTCAGGGAATAAGCTTGTTTTATCAAGGTAAAATCACATGGATTAAAGCTGGTGCTGTGATCTTGGCAACAGGTGGCGGCGGTCAGGTATTTGCCCAAACTACTAACCCGGCTGTGAGTACTGGTGATGGGGTAGCGATCGCATATCGGGCTGGGGCTATCCTCCGCGATTTGGAATTTGTGCAATTTCACCCCACTGCCCTGACTAAACCTGGTGCCGATCGCTTTCTGATTAGCGAAGCTGTACGCGGCGAGGGGGCACACCTTGTTGATAATGAAGGGCGACGTTTTGCCTTTGACTACCACCCTGCGGGTGAACTCGCACCCAGAGATGTGGTCAGTAGAGCAATTTTCAGCCATTTACAACGTACTGCCGTTGATTTAGCGACTGCCCATGTGTGGTTGGATATGCGCCCCATCCCTGCCGACAAGATTCGTCACCGCTTTCCCAACATCATCAAAGTTTGCCAGCATTGGGGAGTTGATGTTTTCCATGAACCAATTCCTGTAGCGCCTGCTGCCCATTATTGGATGGGTGGGATTGTCGCGGATCTGATGAATCGCACGAATATTAAGAGTTTGTACGCGGTGGGTGAAACTGCTAGTACCGGGGTGCATGGGGCAAATCGCCTTGCCAGTAATTCCCTGTTGGAATGTATTGTCTTTGGGGCCCAGATGAGCCAAATAGAGTTGGAAAATATTGGGTTGCCGTCACAAATACCAGTGTTGCCATCACGGAAATTTAGTGTTGATGCAAATGAGTGGCACATCCAGCAAGCACAACTAGAAACACTCAGAGAGAAGTTACCACGTCTAGTTTGGGAAAGTGCTGGTATTTGTCGGGAGCAATCAAAGTTGGAAACTGCGATCGCCACTGTTGAATCTTGGCAACAAGATTTCGCTGCTTTGCCTTTAAGTCAATTCTTGCTTGCTTTACACCCAACAGAATCAGCTAGTTTTGAGTTCCCAGATGTTGAACGACAATTGCGACTTTGGGCAGAAACCCGCAATTTATTAGATGTGGCTGATTTAATTCTCAAAAGTGCTGCTTTTAGAACCGAGAGCCGAGGCGGACACTACCGTTTAGACTATCCTCAACCAGACCCCAATTGGCAAGTTCACACACTTGTCCAAAGAAATCATTGGTGGAAATCTCCAATATTATCTTGAATATTCTTCTGTCCCGCATTCCTCGTCTATGTAATTATGAGCGGGGTTAGTGACAGCCCTCTTCTAGAATATTTTTAATAAACTACCCTTGCTATCTCCCAAAGGAATAAGACTCGCTAGCCCTGTCGGCGGAAACTTCAGCCACTCTTTTTGGGGTATTTCCAAGGAACAGATTTGGTTTCTAAGACATAAGCCGCTTTATAGCGCTGCTTTACCACAAACTAAAATCAAAAATGCCCATCAGCGAGTGCCACTACCATGCTGACTGTCAGGACCACCATAATTTGGTGGGATATATGCGTCTTTTAAATTTGGAGAATTGACTTTGCGGGCGATTAAAGTATTGCTGCTAGTACTAACAACAGTATTAGCACTTGCAGTACCGAATAGACTTATGCAAGTGGCAAATTTCGGTAATAATATGTAAGCACTTATACATAGTATCATAATCTTTGTGAATCGGAAGTTGGTTTTCATTAGTTGCAGTAAATTTACTAATTTTTCATTTCAAACGTATTATTATTGACCCACGTATATTTACTGGAGTTTTTGAAAAAAATATTTGAACTTTATTAAATTATTCCCAATACTTTACAAGTAATTGTGGTGTCTACTTGTAAAACAACCTTAATTTGCTGGTATTAAATAGTTTTTATACTTAAGTAATATTCTTAATTAGTCATTTTTACATCAGTCTAAAGTTAGATATGTTGATGGATTGCTATAAGCGTTTTGCTTAATTCATTATTTATTAATAATATCTTAATACTTTTAAGTATTAACACTATGTTTGCTGAATCAATATTTCAAAATATATAAAAACATACTTATTTTCTTGTATAGTTATGTTTTTCTTTTAGTAAAGATATATAAAGTTAAAATAAAGAAATTGTTATTTTATAAGGATTTCAAAAACTATTAAACTAGAAGCTCAGTAATAATCCTATATAGTAAAAGTATATTTTTGTAGGTAAAAATAAATACAAAAAAATTATTTTTATAATTAATTCTGATGATTAATTCCTTTTTCACCTATCTTCTTAGTTTTAGTCATCAGGTCAAAAAGCCTTGCAAAGTCTCCATCTTGATTAAAAAACTACCTCTATGGATATAGGAAATGCTTTTTCAAGATAGTACCTTAGACATATTTAAAGTTCATACTCCTAATTGGCGGTAAAATTTTTTACTATAGGTAGAAAAATCTGGAGACTTGGCTCTTAACTAATTAAGCAAACTCGTAGCGATTTTTACCCAGGTGCTTGGCACGATACATTGCTGCATCTGCTTGTTTGATTAAATTTTCACTGTCTTGGCTATTGTATGGGTAGACACTTATGCCAATACTGGCAGAGATTCGGATTGCATAGCCATCCAAAACAATTGGCTTGGTAATACTGCTTAGGATTTTTTCGGCGACTTTAGCAGCTATCTGGACGTTAGGAATTGCCCGCAAAATTATAGTAAATTCATCGCCACCCAAACGAGAAACTGTATCGCTAGCGCGTAAAGAGTTGCTGAGTCTTCCCGCGATAGTCATTAGCAAGCGATCGCCAGTCTCGTGCCCCAGAGTATCATTAACTTGCTTAAAGCCATCTAAATCAATAAACAGCAGTCCCAATAACAGGTTATTGTGTTGCGCCCAATGTAATGACTCGTAAAGTTGTTCGGCAAAAAATTTGCGATTGGATAAACCGGTCAGGGGGTCGTGATACGCCAAATAACGCAAGTGATCTTCTTTGAGTTTTAATTCATTGTTAGACTGAAATAGTTCAGCAGCAGTGCGCTTAAGTTGTTCCTCCATCAGCTTGCGCTGAGTAATATCTCGGATGACCCCAACTAAAAAGAAATTGCCAGCTGCGTCTTTGTGGAGCGATCGCTTAGTGGCAATTTGATGAGTCTGTCCATCTGCATTTGTAAATTCTTCTTCATGTTCCTGGGGTCTTTCAGTTCGGAACACAAGATCATCCTGTTGCCGAAACACATCAGCTTCATGTTTAGGGAAAAAGTCATAGTCTGACTTCTCAATTAACAACTTATTTGGATAACCGATAAATCGACAATAGGCTTCATTTAAAACAATCCACTGATGTTGTTCATTTTTCACAAAAATTGGATCGGGAATCGTGTTGATTACGTGATGCAAAAATTCTTTAGAACGTTTCCACTCTTCCTGGATATGGGCAATATGACTGATCATCCAAATAGCTGAACTGCCAAAGCTAAACAATGAGGGAAGGAGCGGTATCCAAAAACCGTATAAAAAAGCAAAGTATGTAGTCAGTGTCAATACAAAGCAAGAAACTAGGATACAAAGCAGACTTCTAGTAGCGTGCCGTATCCGCCATGTCGTCACGGCTCCCAGATAAGACCAGATAAAAATCCACAAGCATTCCATCAAGTCAGACCAGAATCTGAATAATGGTCGTCCATCAAGAGCAGCAGATATTAACTCACTAATAAAATAAGCTTGCAGTTGAATTCCAGGTACGGGCTTTGCCGTACCCATTAGACTGCTGGAGTAGGGAATAAATACAAAATCCTGAAGACTAGGTGCAGTAGAACCAATCAGTATAATCCGATCTTTGATTAAGTTTTCTTGGACTTTATCTGCCAGTACATCTTTTATCGATACCTGACGAAAATTACAAATTTCTCTAGATGAACTTTGACATTTCGGTTTGGGAAAATTAGCCAAAATTTGATATCCTCTATCATCAGCCCCCACATAAGCACCATCATTAGCCTCGAAACGAGTAAATGCTGCCTTACCTAATTGCAAATACTTAGGGTTGTTTTTTGCTTTAGTAGGAGTAATTCCTTTTGGCTTTAAATACAATAAAGCCAACTTCAGGGCAAAACTTTCGTGTAACTGCTCATCAACGTGCCAATACAACAAACTGCGACGTACTTTACCATCAAGATCGTATAGCACGTTATTAAAGCCAACTTGATCCTTATTCAGTCCCTGTGGAGGCAAAACACTAAAGTTTTTGTTTTTGTCATTTGCCAATAGTTCAATACCAATTAAATTGGGCATTGACTTATAAGTATTACGCAGTTCTTGATTACCAGGCTGTACTGGCAAATTTCTGTAGAGATCTAAGCCAATAGCACGGGGTTTGTGGACATTTAATTTTTGCAACAACAGTGCAATTTTCGCATCTGGAATCGGCCACAAACGTATTTCGTTCAAATATGCTTCATCAATGACTACGATCGTAATACGCTCTTCCGGTGGTTCATTTGGACGTAAGCGAAACAATTGATCCAAAGCTGCAAACTCCAAAGATTGCAATAATCCAATGGAGTGCAACAGCACGACGCAGACTGCAACGCTGACGGCAGTAATCAATTCTCTGTGTCCTCGACTAAGCGATTGTTTTAGTCCAAAGATTAACTTTACAAAACGCTTGTCTAGCTGCTGATTCATTCCCATTACCTAGTAGGGAGAAATGTTCTCTATTTTATATAGCTATTCACTATCGGATTAACATATCTTAAGGGAGAGCTAAATAGAGTTTCTAAGAGTTTTTTCAACTCAGCAAGTTTTTCAAGACATCCTGGCATTTGTGAATGTAATAACATAAATTGAGGCTGATTTTCTGACCAAACGGCAACTGGGAGTTTTGTGGCTATCAGCACAGATTAATAAATTTGTTGAAAAGGAGTTTCAGTGAATTTAACACCCAAATGCTTGTCTGGCAAAGCTTATTCAATTCAAGTTGCACATTTGTAATCAATTAAGTATTTTACTGAGAATTGTGGTAACTTGTAACTTCTAACAGACACACCTTTAGGTTTGGTGCTGATATGATTACATCCCAAGTAGCCCCCAGTGTGCTGTAAAAAAATTAAATTGTACATCAAATTAAAGTAAATATACTTTATTAATTTCCTTAAACTTTAAAATATTTTCGGATGAAAGCCGCAGGAAAATTGGTAATTGGCTATTGGACAAGACCTATTATCTATTACCAAAAACAAAACAGCCAACTGGAAACAGACTTTGCTGTATTCATTCAGTTGACTATAATCAGCGCTATAGCAGTAGTGGGGCGTTTATTCTAGGCTGATTGGCAAAAAGCAGCCTGTATTGATTTAAGCTCCACGTAGGTAAACCTCAAGTAAAACAAGTGGCATGGCACTCTTTTAACTCAGCACTATTCATTTATGGGATGTGAGCTACACCTTACTACTAGCTCGATGTAGCCTTCCTGAAGGTAATTATTTGAAACGCTTGAAGTCGATAGGCCCTGTGTAACCAGAAACTTTTGCTAGTTCCTCTAAGTTTTGGACTCCGCTATAGCTTTTACCATTGATGATCCAAGTGGGGAAGCCTTCAATTTTTGCGGCTTTACACAGTTCTGGTTGAGCTTTGAGTCCATCGGGAGCGCACTCTACCTTAACATCTCTGTTGATTATTTCCTCGGCTTCTTTACCAAAAAGCAGCTTTTGTTCATGGCAGTGAGGACACCAGTAAGCAGTGTATTCCTTCGCGCCTACCTTTGCTAGATGGCTTGCTAAGGCCATTTCTGCCTCGCCAGAAGTGGTGGTAACTTCCCAACCGAAGGCTGGGTTAGGATCTTCTTTGGGATTAAAGGTAATTTTAACGGGTTGTCCTGGTGTTCCAGATGTAACATCTGATTTATTCACGCCAGCATAAACGCCTAAAGTGCCAATCAGCGTTACTATACCCACAATTAGGGCGGTAAAGAAGATTTGTCCAATATCCTCCCAAGTACGACCCATAATTGTTAGTACCAAAAGACTCACAGAAAACAAAGCTGAACCAATACAGTAAGGACAAACAGCTTTAATTTGAGATGCCAACACGTACATTAAGTAACCGCTAAAGACAGACATAGCGATCGCACCCACCAGCAGCAGCCACCACGTCCAATTTTCTAATTGTTTGCGGCTATTGTTTTCCCCTGAGTTGAATACCAAGGGAGCTAAAGCAAATATCACCATACTGATGTACGCCAAAAACCCAAACAAAGCTAATGGCTGACCAAGAACTGTTGCCCAAGGACTGGAAAGCACATCATTACAGCCCTTAGTACCAGCCTCTGCTACACAAGCTGCACTGCCTCCTGTTAACTTTTCTATGGTGAGATAACCTGTGATCAAAGCACCACATCCAGCGATCGCGGCAATCAATGGCCGTGACCATTTATGAATCCAAGGAGTAGAACGACGGCGAATCATAAATATTGGGGAATGGGGAATGGGGAATGGGGAACTTGTACTGAGCGTAGTCGTAAAGCCTGCGGCATAGCTACGCTTAGGGCGTAGCCTCTCGTAGAGAAGTATGGGGAATGGGGATTGGGGAATAATAATTAATTGTTCGCTTGCTCTCCCTACTCCCCACTCCTTACTTTCTAAGAATGTAACTTTACTTGTTCTGCTGATTTGCTTTCACCTTTGGAGTTCCAACTGCGACGCGCGGCTTCGACAAATTGACTGACGCGAATTGGGTCAATTGGTTGCTCTATACGCCCGTGACGTTTCAGAGAACTGGAAACTATTACACCATCTGCGGCCTGCATCAATGTATCAATATTTTCCCAATTTGCCCCACTACCAATGAACACTGGCGTGCCAGATGCTGCATCACAAGCTAGTTCCAAATCTTCTAAGTTAGGAGGGCTACCAGTAGCCCAACCAGACAAAATAACTCCGTCTGCTAAACCCCTTTCAATGGTGTCTTTAACGGCGACTGTGAGATTTGGAGAACTCAAAGGACGGGCGTGTTTTACCAACACATCGGCCAGAATTTTAACATCGCAGCCTAACTCCCGTCGATAGCGGAGTAGGTGATGGGCTTCTCCTTCAATTAATCCCTGATCGGTTGCCATTACTCCCGTGAGAACGTTGACGCGGATGAATTGCGCTTGCACACAGCTAGCGATCGCCATTGCACTTTTGCCGTCGTTTCGCAAAACATTTAAGCCTATAGGCAAAGTCACCAAGTTTTGTATCCGTTGCACCACAATGGTCATGGCACTCACAACCACGGGATCGACTTGGTTTTTGGTAAAGGGCGCGTCGAAAAAATTCTCCACAATCAAACCGTCAACCCCTCCGCTGGCAAGGGCTGCGGCTTCTTGTTCAGCTCGGTCAATCACCGCTTTTAAGCTACCTCCCCAACGGGGTGAGGTAGGCAGTGGTAGCAGGTGAACCACTCCAATAATCGGTGAGCGAGTTTTAAATAATTGATATAAGTCCACGTCTTTAATCCGCCTCGCGGAGTCCAGAGTCTAGAATTTTTTGACTATTGATTATATGACCCTTGACTCTTGACTTTTCATTAACTAGTCAAATGTGTTTTATGATAGTCGGTTTATTGCCTCCTTCCTCAGATGGAAATTGGCGTGAAACCTCCCATAAGATATGTTAAGATAAAACCTGGCTACAAGAGGAGTTTGCCACTCACTAGACGCAAGGCAGCTTTCCGTGGTTTAGGCATCTTGTCCGCGCCCAGTTGCAGGACTTGCCAATCGCCAGGCTAGCATTACTGCTTTATAGGCGTAGTCGCTTTCGTCGATTTCCCGGAGGGTAGCGACTTCTCACAACAAGCCCTTTGGGCGGCTTCCCGATGGGTAGATTAACAACGCACACGCTATGGTAATGTAAAATACCAATAGGCGAATTGTTAAAAAAGATTACAAGTGTCAAATGTACCCAAAGACACTTCAATTTACCCTGGGGAACAGATTGATAGGAATATCATAACATGACCTCTATTTTTATTTATTGATAGGGTTATGAGTCCACGTACAGTTACTAGCAGTGATAATTTGCCACTGTGGTGTTTTGATGAGGATGCTGATAGCAAAAAAGCGAAGTTAGCGCTGGAATGTTTGACAACAAGAAGAAAAAAATGAAGATATTTTCAAAATATGGGTGACAAGCCAACAATTGCCATTTCTCACCTGGGCTGCGAGAAAAATCGAATTGATACAGAACACATGCTGGGAATGCTCGTAGAAGCAGGCTACGGTGTAGATACAAATGAAGAGTTAGCAGATTACGTTATTGTTAATACTTGTAGTTTTATTGAAGCAGCCCGGCAAGAATCTGTCAGAACTTTGGTAGAACTGGCAGAGGCAAATAAAAAGATCGTAATCACTGGCTGTATGGCGCAACACTTTCAAGAACAACTTTTGGAGGAATTGCCCGAAGCAGTAGCCGTTGTCGGCACAGGCGATTATCACAAAATTGTTAATGTAATTGAGCGTGTTGAACTTGGCGAACGGGTTAAACAGGTTAGTATCGAACCAACCTACATTGCCGACGAAACTACACCGCGTTATCGTACTACAACCGAGGGCGTAGCTTACCTACGGGTTGCCGAAGGTTGTGATTATCGTTGTGCATTTTGTATAATTCCTCATCTTCGAGGGAACCAGCGATCGCGTACTATTGAATCTATAGTCGCCGAAGCCGAGCAGTTAGTTAGTCAAGGTGTAAAGGAAATTATTCTAATTTCCCAAATCACTACTAATTACGGTTTGGATATTTACGGTAAGCCAAAATTAGCCGAATTACTTCGTGCTTTGGGGAAAGTAGATATACCGTGGATCAGAATGCATTACGCTTATCCTACGGGACTGACCCCAGATGCGATCGCGGCGATTCAAGAAACACCAAACGTCTTGCCTTATCTGGATTTGCCCTTACAGCATTCTCATCCAGATATTCTCCGCGCCATGAACCGTCCTTGGCAAGGGCGGGTAAATGATGGGATTATAGATCGCATCAAAACGGCGCTACCAACAGCCGTACTGCGGACAACATTTATTGTTGGTTTCCCAGGAGAAACACAAGAGCATTTTGAGCATCTACTAGAGTTCGTTCAACGGCATGAATTCGATCATGTTGGTGTCTTCACCTTTTCCTCTGAGGAAGGAACCCCAGCTTACAAGCTACCAAATCAGTTGGCCCAAGAAGTGATGGACGATCGCCGATACCAACTGATGGAACTCCAGCAACCGATTTCTCAAAAGAAAAATCAACAGGAAGTAGGCAAAATCGTCGATGTCCTGATTGAGCAAGAAAATCCTGAAAGTGGTGAACTAATAGGTCGTTCAGGTAGATTTTCCCCAGAGGTTGATGGTCTGGTGTATGTCAAAGGCCAGGCAAAGTTAGGAACCATCGTGCCAGTAGCGATTCACCACGCTGATACATACGACCTCTATGGTCAAGTAGTCAATAACTAAATTGTCCTTTGTCTTTTGTCTTTTGTCCTTTGTTAAATGACCCTTAGAGATTTACCCTTATTTTAAGGTCAACGCTGCGTTAATGGCAGTTTTCATGAGGGTTTACCTGAAGTTCGCGGACTCTTTGGCATAGTCTCTCCAAGACTTGAGGCTTCGCTACCGCCCTTGGCTTACTAATAACTAATGACTAATGACTAATGACTAATGACTAATGACTAAATGGCTAATCCAAGAATCCTTACATAAAATTTAGGACGAATTAATGACTCTTTCATTCCAAGAATTAGGCATTTCCCAAGAACGTGTCGCACAACTAGAAAAAATCGGTTTTACCGAACCAACTAACATTCAAGTCCAAGCAATTCCCCAATTGCTGGGTGGTCGTGATGTAGTAGGTCAATCTCAAACTGGAACAGGCAAAACCGCAGCGTTTTCACTGCCTATTTTAGAGCGGCTAGATATTAATCAAAAAGCCGTACAAGCCATAGTTTTAACACCAACTCGTGAATTAGCAATGCAAGTTCACGATGCGATCGCCCAATTCATCGGTGATGAAGGATTGCGGGTGTTAGCAATCTATGGTGGTCAATCAATTGACCGCCAGATGCTACAACTCAGACGTGGCGTTCACATGGTTGTGGGCACACCAGGACGGGTGATCGATTTACTCGATCGCGGCTGTTTAAAGCTCGATCAAGTGAAGTGGTTTGTGTTGGATGAAGCAGATGAAATGTTGAGCATGGGCTTTATCGACGATGTGATAAAAATCCTCTCGCAAGCGCCCGTAGATCGCCAAACAGCTTTATTCTCGGCAACAATGCCACCATCGATTCGGATGTTGGTGAATAAGTTCTTGCGATCGCCTGCAACTGTCACCGTCGAGCAGCCAAAAGCCGCTCCCAACAAGATTAATCAGGTAGCTTACTTGATCCCCCGCCACTGGACAAAAGCTAAAGCTTTACAGCCGATTCTGGAAATGGAAGATCCAGAAACAGCTTTAATCTTTGTCCGTACCAGACGTACAGCCGCAGAACTCACCAGTCAGTTACAAGGGGCTGGTCACAGTGTTGATGAATACCACGGTGACTTGTCTCAACAAGCACGGGAACGGTTATTAGTCAGATTCCGTAACCGTCAAGTCCGTTGGGTAGTAGCAACTGATATTGCAGCACGAGGGTTAGATGTCGATCAACTCTCCCATGTAATCAACTTCGACTTACCCGATAGCGTAGAAACCTACGTCCACCGTATTGGTCGTACTGGTCGTGCTGGTAAAGAAGGAACAGCAATTTCTTTAGTACAACCATTTGAGCGGCGCAAGCAGCAAACATTTGAACGTCATAACCGTCAAAGCTGGCAATTACTCTCAATTCCAACACGCGCACAAATTGAAGCGCGGCACATACTAAAACTGCAAGAACAGGTGCGGGAAGCTTTGACAGGTGAGCGTTTAGCTTCATTCTTGCCAATTGTTAGCGAACTAATTGAAGAATACGATGCTCAAGCGATCGCCGCAGCCGCATTGCAAATCGCTTACGATCAAACTCGTCCGGCTTGGTTGAGTTCAGATGTGGAAATACCCCAAGAGGAATCTTCTGCTCCCAAACCAAGATTGGGCAAGCGTCGTGAATCTTCCAGCGATCGCCCCCGTTCTGCGTGGAAATCAGATAGTAACAATGGTGAAGAAAGACATTCTTCTCCCAAGCCAAAACTGCGGACAAGTGGGCACGAGTCTTCTGCATCCCCTAGTAAAAAGATAGGTTCACCTACAGCTAGAGAATCAGCTTCTTAGTCAACAGTTAGAAGTTAATCAATTTTGGATTTTAGACTTGTCGTGAGCGTTACTTCGACAACGCTCAGTACAAGTCAGTTGAACGATTTTAGATTTTTTCTTCAATCCAAAATCCAAATATAAAATTGGAGAGTTGAGAGTTAAGAGTCAAGATTTTGGCTTTGGCTCTTGACTTTTTGGCTTTTTTGGTAACTTTTTCTACCAGTTTGCCGGAAGATCAATTAAAGATGCAATGACAAACTGACACTACCAGATTTACTGCCAGGTTGGGAGCTAGTAGTGTCAGAAATTTGGCCTCCTGTGTTTGGGAGTAGAGATGTTGCATTCCAACGTCTCTACAGCCAAGGACGACTAACTAGTTCTAACTCTCCAATTTCATCGTCGCTCAATCTCCAGCCCAAAGCACCAGCATTCTGCCGTACTTGTTCGGCTGTCTTCACCCCAGCAATGGGAATAACGTTACCCTGAGCAATTAACCAGTTAAGAGCAACTTGGGCAGGAGTGCGATCGTATTTTTCCCCGAAGTTACGTAGCAAAGATATGACTGGGGAAATTTTTTGCAGACCTTCTTTCTTAAATCGCGAGTCTATTTTTCTCGCACCAGTGGGGGTTTCAGCACTATCAATACTGTACTTTCCTGTGAGTAATCCCTGTGCTAAAGGACTGTATGCCAAGATAGTCACACCCAACTCACGCGCAGTTGCCAAAATACCTTTGCTTTCAATTTGGCGACTGAGTAAAGAATAACGGACTTGGTTTACAGCCAAAGGCACTCCCCGATCCGCTAATATTTGATGCGCGTCTCGCATTTGCTCTGCTGAGTAATTACTCACACCGACTGCCGCAATTCTGCCCCGCTTCACTTCATCCGCTAAGGCATTCATCAAAGTTTGTTGACTTAAAAAGAAGGCAAAAGGCCAATGCACTTGATACAGGGCGATTCGCTCAAGTTGTAGCCGTTTGAGGCTGGCTGTTAAAGCATCAGAGACAGATTGGGCTGTAAATCGCCACGGTACGGGGCCAAATTTTGTGGCGATTTGTACAGGTTGTTGTGTGTGTTGCAGAAATTGCCCTAAAAATTCCTCGCTCTTTCCCATTCCGTAGATTTCGGCAGTATCAAAGAACGTAATCCCAGCTTCTAAGGCTGCGGTAAAGGCTTCTTGTAACTGTTCTGGACCGTAGCGATCGCCATAATTCCAAAATAGTTTATCACCCCAAGCCCAAGTGCCTATGCACAAGGGTGTAACAACTGGGCCATTCTGCCCCAATGTGACATTTTCCACGGTTGCAAAATTTAGTTTATTTACATTTCTTTACTTTTATAGTGTATCGTTACAGACAAGATTGGGTGTGGGTAAGTTGATCTAGTCTTATTAAGGATCTTCACGGTGCGATCGCGATTTAAACCCTGAATCAAACGCGCATAAGGGACTTTCAGTTAAAAAAATATCTTGTTGTAGGGACGCAAAGCCTTGCGCTCCTAAAATCTATAAATAATTTGGGATAATTTATTTTTTGCAAGTCCCTAAACAAGATCCCCGACTTCGTAAAAGTTGTCGGGGATCTACGGGCTGCAATTCTCACATATCAAATAGGATTGCGATAGTTGAGTGTATTTACTTGTAACTATGAACTAGATGGTTTCTCCTGCTTGACTTTTTTGATTAATTGCATGTAGACATTAATTTCACTAATTTCTACATCATGCTCAACTCTGGTTACTTTCCATTTCTCTTTTTTTAGGTAAACTTCCTCTCCTACTCTGGGAGTAAATTGAAGATCGTAGAACTTTTTTAGAAAATCTTTTTGATTTTCTTCCCATAATATTACTTTGACTGGTTCTTTACTCATTGCTTATGCCTTTTTGGTTACTAGATGAAGCTAAGTAGTTTGATGACATATAATACGGCAAGTTTATCTTACTAATTCAATGGAATAGCGTAGTTAAAACCACATTTTCATATTGATATTTTTATCTGGCTTGATTACGTCCGATAAAGTTACGGCGCGATACCAGAACTTTAATAAAAGCTACTATTAGATTTACTTTAAAATCTTTTATCAGTCAGGCAGTATTTGCTGCTATTTTGGATATAAGTCTATCAACGGTTCAAAAGTGGGAAATCGTTCAGAAGCATCCCAGTGCCAATGCTTTTAAGCTGTTGTATCTAGTTAAGAAACCATAATTGAATAGCGTGATTGATTAAAGGGTTAACCCTGGACGATTTGCATTTATAGTCAGAGTTTCTGCAAAGCTCAATGCTACTAATGATTTACGCTATAAACACAGCAAAAGATTACACAGCTACTTGATAGGATGTTTTAGAGCGTCGCACTTCTTTCTTCACAATATTTTGAATAAATATCATTATTGCTACTGATGCGGTTAGCAGTAATAGTTAGTGAAGCTAGAGAAGCATTTGAAGCTTGGATCGCAAAAAATTATGTCTATTCCACAATTTCTTGCTGCTGCTAATGGCACAGCTCAGTTATGGTCTTCTGCTGACGGACAATTTTTAGGATTGCTATCAAGTGACCGATATGATATGAACTCCATTAGCAATCTTGATGGGATTTATGGCAGTTTGCATGACACCTATAGTATTCGTAACCCGCATGGTTTATACGGAGGTATTCATGGAGGGCACAGTTCTTATAATCCTTACTGTGGCAAACCACCTGTTGTTTCTTATCAAAATAAAATAGTGTTAGTTATTACTAGAAATACTAGTATTCAAACGAATGGATTACCAATAATTGATCCAGATTTTCTATTAGGTGTATACATGCAACTTGGTTATTCACCAAATATATTTTACCCTACATCAACCCCAATGGATAGATTAAATCAAGCTGCTTGCAATACTCAGCAGTCTTTAAATCAATCAGCAGTAATTATTGCATCCATGTTTCGGTAATTGTTGTGTTATTTGTCTTCTGGAAAGGGAATAATTTCTCAGAGATCGATTACAACAGGTGATTTAAAAGCCAAAGTAATAAGTAAAAGCTAGCGAGTTAAGCGTGCCGACGTAGAACAGTAAGTTGATAAAGTGTTTTGAATTTGTTGCTTAATTTTGCTGAATACTAAAGGTTAGAATTAATTTATTTCTAAAAGTTACTTATTATCTCGTCTAGCTTCTCAGATCCTTTGTCTCGTTCTTTAAAAACAGTAAGCGCTTGCAAATTTAGGTCAGGTCGATCTACTAGTTCGTTATTCATTAGTAGAAGTGCTATGCAAACTTTAGAGACTGGAGTCCCATCCTACCAAGTCCCAACTGCGATGAAGTCATGAGCATTTAAATATGTAAGATTTCGGCGCGATCGCTCTAGAGACCATGAAAAGGCAATTGAGGATTTTAATCAAGCTCTCCTCATTTTGCAAAAATACAACAAAACACATAGAATGGACATTCTATGTGTTTTGTTGTATGGAAAGCTGGACAGCTTCTATATCAACATTGAGGTGTTGAGCAATCTGCTCCACACTCATCCCTGTTTTTAGTAACAGAGGGACGGTAAGTTTCAACATTTCAGCTTCCCGTTCTTCTCGACCCTCTTCTCGACCTTCTTCTCGACCCTCTGCTTTCGCTTCCTGATAAACCCTTGTTTGCTCCAAAGTCAATCCCAGCATAGCTTCAACTTCCTCTCTACTCAAGGTCGAAAACTTATAAACGGCGATTGTGGTTATGATGTCTAGTATTTCGTTTTTCGGCAGTGTGTCCGTTTCTTCTAATTTTACCCGCTCAATCAATTGCTTTGCTTGCTGTGCCATCACTTCATCCGATGCTAGAGTCAACTGCATCAAGTTGATGCCTATTGGCTGCTGATTAGTCGCGCCTAATTCATCTAAATAGATTCGCTGCACTTGATCGCTGTTGAGAAATATTCGATGAGTTTTTTGATCGCTTGGTTCCAAAGAGCGTGATGAAAATATTACTACGCAGAACCAGTCATCGTACTGAGAACGATTCCGGTTCAGGTACATCAGCGATTCGGTAATGAACCGATGGTAGAGGGCTTCATCTTTTTGGAATTGAACTTCAGCAAAAAAGATCGCTCTGGATGTTGCATCCTCTGGAGGTAAAAACACACCATCCATGCGAAAAGCGGTTTCTTTGACTTCAACTGATTCAAATCGATAGTTTTGCCCTTGCAGAGGAGGATTATCAACTAGTTCAAAGAGTAACCCAGGAAAGCGCTTAAAAATTTGATAGTAAATAGAGTCTCGTTTCACTACTTCATCCTAAAATTCTCTCGTTATCCGTAGGCGTAGCCCGCACTTCTCTACGAGACGCTCCGCGTAGCTTGCTTCCACGAAGTGGTACGACAAGCTCAGTGACCATCGTAGACATCGCGGATTAGCAGCAAGCCATAAAAATTAATCCTAACTTGGCGCTAATCGAGGTCTATAACTGCTTGCCAAATAACTGCGATGCCTGTGGCGGGCGTTCGCGTAGCGTCTCGAAGAGAAGACATCGCAACTTCCACTTTTCCTTAGCTGATTTTAAGCGGGTAGGGTTTATCTTTATTTAAAGAGAGAGATTAAATCCTAATAAACCATACGAAAAAATAGCTATGGCAAGTGGTGAAGTATTTGATACCAAAACTAAATCCCTATCTCTGCCAAGGGTAAACCTGCTGACCATGTTCCGGCTGGGTTTATTTCAGATGGGGTTGAGCATGATGTCAATTTTGACTCTGGGCGTACTCAACAGAGTCATGATTCAAGAAATAGCAATTCCGGCGACGCTAGTATCAGTCGTTCTAGCACTGCCTTTATTTGTTGCTCCTTCCCGTGTTTGGTTCGGTCAGATTTCCGATGCCAAGCCGTTATGGGGATACCACCGCACAGCTTATGTTTGGGTGGGCGCGGCAATATTTGCGATCGCAGCATTTTTAGCTATACAAGTAATGTGGCAGATGAATCTTGCCGCTACTAGTGCAGGTGGTTGGACATGGACAACCCAAACAATTGGCTGGACAGCACTTTTAGCTTTGGTTTTTGCTGTCTACGGTCTAGGAATTTGTGCTAGCGGTACTGCCTTTGCTGCTTTGTTGGTGGATATATCTGAAGAAGATAACCGTTCCAAAGTAGTTGGTGTGGTTTGGTCGATGCTAATGGTGGGGATTATTGTTGGCGCGATTATCAGTGCCAGTTTGCTGAAACAGTTAACGCCAGAGGCAACCTTAGAAACCTTACAGGCATCTATCACCAGGCTGTTTACTATCGTCCCAGCAATTGTATTTGGTTTAGCGATCGCCGCCACATTCGGCGTAGAAAAAAAGTACTCTCAATACTCAACCCGTTCTACACTGGTGAACCGGGAAGACAGTATTACTCTAGGCAATGCTTGGAAAATCTTGACAGCTAGCCCCCAAACAGGTATATTCTTCACCTTTTTATTGGTGATGACTATCAGTTTGTTTATGCAAGACCCGATTTTAGAACCTTATGCGGGTCAAGTGTTTAAAATGCCTCTAGCGGGAAGTACCAAATTAAATATTTTTTATGGAACTGGTCTACTGATTGCCTACGGCGTTACGGGCTTTTATATTGTGCCGCGTTTGGGTAAGCGCAGAACTGCACGTTTAGGCTGTATGTTGGTAGCATTCTGTGCAATATTGCTAGGTATATCAGGATTCACCGCTAATGCAGCAGTTCTCAAACTAGGTTTGGTATTGTTCGGTTTAGCCACAGGTTTCTTAACTACAGCCGCAATTAGCTTGATGTTGGATCTTACCGCAGCGGAAGCCGCAGGTACGTTTATTGGGGCATGGGGATTAGCGCAGTCCATCTCTAGAGGAATCGCCGTGGTAATCGGAGGTACAGTTTTGGATATTGGACGCAAGCTGCTACCAAGCCTAGAACTAGCTTATGGACTGGTATTCGTTCTAGAAGCCGTGGGAATGGTGCTGTCAATTTGGTTTCTGAATCGGGTGAATATCACAGAATTTCAAACAAGTACCAAGCAAGCGATCGCATCGGTTTTAGAAAGCGATTTAGACTAAACTGTATGGGGCATTGGGCATGAGACCAATGACCAATGACAAATGACAAATGACTAATAACCATGAATGATTTTTGGACAACAATTCTAGATTTTGCCCAAACTACCACTACTAGAGTGGGCAAACAGCTAATGCAAGATTTTGGGCAAGTACAGGCTGACCAAAAAGCTGATGGAAGTTTGGTGACCCAAGCAGATAAATGGGCAGATCGGGAAATTCGGGATGCGATCGCTTCTACTTTCTCTGGTTACGGCATTTTGAGCGAAGAGAGCGATCAGTCTTTTCCCGGTACTGAGTGGTGCTGGGTAATTGACCCTCTAGATGGTACAACCAACTTCACACGCGGTATTCCCATTTGGACAATATCTCTGGGTTTACTATATCGAGGTACACCAATTTTTGGGTATGTTTACGCACCAACTTTGAATCAAGCTTTTCATGGTTTCTGGGCAGGTTCATCTGGTTTAGCAACACCAACAGGAGCATTTCTCAACCACCACCCCATCCACACTAGTATTGATAGTCCCAGCAACAATCACTTTTTTAACCTCTGTTCCCGTAGTACCGCAGCTATCAAAAACGGCTTTCCCTGCAAAATTAGGATGTTGGGTGTAGCTAGCTATAATTTTTTGACAGTTGCTACTGGGGCTACTCTCGGTGGGATTGAGGCGACACCAAAAGTTTGGGACTTAGCCGGGGCTTGGGTAATTGTTCAGGCTGCTGGTGGGGTATGGGCATCGCTTAAATCAGAACCGTTTCCGTTGTCATCGGGAGAAGATTATAGCGATCGCTCTTTTCCCACTTTGGTTGTCAGTCGTCCCGAATTAGTTCCGGTATTTCAACCTTTTCTAGATGGTGTAAAAATCTAATCAGCTGCTCTCACACTTCAAACAGTTATTTTTCAATCAGAGTAGTGAACACGGCGACATCCCGACATTAAAGTTAATAAAGCCCTAGTCAGACAGAGAATTGAGTATAAATAAAACTGGTAATAATCCTGATTTAAGTGCAAAACCAATGTAGTTACTAATTTAAGTACCGTTGTGGCTTATATCACACTGCTTAATTTAGTATAAATAATTTTATGTTGTCTAATCTAGATTTAATTCGAGAGTTTGTGCAAAACTCTATCCAGAAAAAAGAAATTTTGTTGTCAAATCCTGCTTTGACAGCGCAAACAGTGTATAAAACCAACCAATTGACAGCAAAAGGTGAAGGTGTGATTGCCACCTTCCAACTATCTAATACACTATTTGAATTCTTGATTTCTCCAAAATCATCCCAGTGGGAATTAATAAATCAGGTATTAGCAGAATATAGTTATCTTCTCAAAGGAGAAGTAGATAGTCGGGGTTTTTATCAGTATCAATACAGTGAAGTTCCCAAAGGCTATGAGATGCACTGTACTAAATCTGTACTTCTATGGCGAGCTTGGTGGAAATATCGCAAGTATACTTCAAGGCTAGGAATTCCCTTGGAACTTCTGATCAGGACGCGGGATTCATGGTATCCAATCCGAGATTTAATTATTAGTGATGGACTTCTTTATATCAAAACTTTAGGAAGCGAAATCGCGCTTGATTCAGAAGACTTAGTTACTTGGTTAAGCAAAATTGATGTAACTAAAACTAAAGAAATGCCTAGTACAGAGACATAAGTGTAGGTAGAGGCGTACATCTGTACGCCCCTATAGCCGATTAATTATTTTGCAAAGATTTTTAAAACTGGTATGACAACATATTAGGCAAAGGACGTGAAGAAAAATGAAAGGACTTTGGCTCGAAAATAACCAGTTGCAACTACGTACAGATATTCCCATTCCTGAACCTCCACCAGGAGAAGCTTTGGTACGCGTCTTGCGTGCAGGTATCTGTAACACTGATTTGGAACTACTCAGAGGCTACTATCCTTACACTGGTATTTTGGGGCATGAATTTGTCGGCGTGGTTGAAAAAGGGCCAGAACACTTAGTTAACCAACGTGTAGTTGGAGAAATCAACGCTGTGTGTGGCCATTGTCGGTTTTGTCGGAGTGGACAACTAACTCACTGCGAAAATCGCACAGTTCTAGGTATTGTCAATCGGAATGGAGCCTTTGGTGAATATCTCTGTTTGCCGGTGGAGAACTTACATTTAGTACCTGATAATGTGCCCACCGAAGTAGCAACATTTACCGAACCCATAGCAGCAGCTTTGGAAATTCAGCAGCAAGTACCATTGCATCCAAACGACAGGGTGCTAGTGGTTGGAGATGGCAAACTAGGGCAGTTGGTAGCACAGACACTAGCCTTAACTGGCTGCGAACTCTTGGCTGTGGGGCGACATCAAGAGAAACTTGCCAACTTAGAGGCACGGGGAATTAAAACTGGTTTAGCTGATGCTGTCAAAGATGGATATTTCGATATCTCAGTAGAATGTACAGGCAACCCAGAAGGATTTGCGATCGCCCGGCGTGCCCTCCGTCCCCGTGGTACGCTTGTACTTAAAAGTACTTATGCTGGCAACCTCAGCCTAGATGCTTCTTCTTTAGTAGTGGATGAAATCACCCTCATCGGCTCCCGTTGTGGCCCCTTTACTCCAGCCCTCCAGCTACTAGCCACAGGACAAATTGACGTACAACCCCTGATTCATGCCACTTACCCCCTTATTGAAGGGCTTGCAGCTTTTGAACACGCCCAGAGTCGGGGTGTTTTAAAAATCTTGCTAGAAATTGGTCAATAAAAATAGTTAAGAGTTATGAATTAAGAGTTAAGAGTGATTTTTGCTCATTCACTTAATACAGATAAGGATTTGTCTTCGGTTGATAGTCAAGACAATCGATCGCTTCTTCTGTATTGGCAATAGATGGGCGTACAGTACATTTAAGACGGTAATTGTCGGTAAAAAATTGGCAACCAGTACAGGGGATTTGATGCATTTGCTTGGCTGTAGTCACACTATCTCGCGCCGCCGTCCAGAGACTCAAAACAACGAGAATAGTTACAGTCCAAGCAGTGATAAAGCATATTGGGATTAACAAAGGTTGAATCCCGTGAAGGAGGAAAGATATCAGTTCTAACATAGTATGTCCTGATACAAATTAGGAATTAGAAGTATATTAACTCCTAACTCCTAATTCCTAGCTTCTTACTATAGAAGTATAAGTTAAACGCCAGCATGACCCAGCGCTAAACCTGTTACCAGCATTCCCAGCACTAGAAAAGGTTGGGCGCTAGCTTGGTACTTAACATCATTCTTCACAGGATCGCGCAAGAAATACATATCTTGCAAGGTGATTTGCGGGATGATTAATAGTACCAGGATTGCTGCATACAAATTCTCATGGATGCTGACGAGATAAGCTGCGATAAATCCTTGAAATACATCAATTGTCACTACACAGATCCATGCCGCAGTGGTGATACCAAACATTACGGGTAATGAATTTAATCCTAACTGGCGATCGCCTTCTACACTCTTAAAGTCATTGACAATGGCAATACCCAATCCAGCCAAGCTGTAGAACATTGTCAAAATCACAATTGTGGAATTGAGATCGCCAAACAAAGCGTGTCCTGTAGACCAAGGTAGGGTGATATAGCTTGCACCTAAAGCGTAACTACCTAGCCAGCCGTTTTGCTTGAGTTTCAGGGGAGGTGCAGAATAAATATAGGCGATGAATGAACCGATAATTGCGATCGCTGTAATTGTCGGGAATTCATGACCAGACCACACATCGAGCGCAAACGCCAAACCATAGCCAGCAATCAGTAATACCCAAATCTGAATAATTACCTGGGGTAGGGGAATTGCGCCAGAGGGAATCGGGCGATAGGGTTCATTGATGGCATCGATTTCGCGATCGTAGTAATCGTTAAGGATTTGGGTGTAACCCGTCATCAATGGCCCAGCCAGCAGCATACAGGTTAATACTTTCAACACATTTTCCAGTGTCCAAGTATAGTTACCCGAAGAAGCCGCACCACAGACTACGCCCCAAATTAGGGGAATCCAGGTAATCGGCTTCATTAGCTGCAAACGAATTTTCCAAATTGAAGTTTCCCCAGCAGCTGCACCTTTCATCCCCAGAAGCTGCCTAGTTTTCGCATTGCGATCGGCGGATGCGATCGCTTGCTCATTGGGATTATTTACCACTGAGTCTAATGCCTCGGATGGGTTAGGGTCTGGGGTAATGGGAGTTGATTCTGACATAATTTTTACTGATTAATTGGGAATTGGGAATTGGGAATTGGGCATTGGGCATTGAGAATTGGGCATTGATGATTAACTTTTCCCCATTCCCTACTCCTTATTTCCCATGCCCCATGCCCTATGCCCCATGCCCATACCTGATAACTTAAAACGAAATTATCAAATAATTATTCTGAAACTTTGCTCCAGCAACGGGTCTGCCACTTAGAGCCGGAGGTAAGGGAATATTCCGTCGCTGGTCTCCTGCTTCTACCGTGACTTCTGGCCCATATTGGGTGAGCTTAACTTGCTTTTTGTCAAATCCTGGCAAGAATAGGCGTACTTGACGATTGTGGATGTCTATTTCAATTGGTTTAGGAGCCTGTAAAGCTTGTGCTTCAAAGTTGGGTAGTGCGTCTATCAGTGCTTGCCAGTCAACTGTTGGCGAGTCGGGAACAACGCTCACAGGTAGGGGTATAAATTCCTCTGGCAGATTGACATTTGTCTCAGGAGATACAAGCAGAACACCACCGACAGTTAAACCAATTTGTTGAGCGCTACCCCATAAATAACGAGCATTTGCTACGTCAATTGGATCTCCTGTGGTCACTAAGAAAGCAGCAAGACGCTTCGGATCGGCAAGAGCGGCTCTCCCTTTTTCCAAGAAATTATTGACTTGGTTGGTAGGCCCTGCAAAATTATCTGCTGTCCAGTTGATATTAAAAAAGCTGCTAATTAGCGGTTGGATTAAGGGCGATTCAGTAATAGTCTTACCCAAATCGGAGTTGACAAATAATTGCCGAAATCGCCGGACATACCAACTGAGAGATTCTGGCAAACCCAACATTCGCAACGTTAAAGAGTCACCCGTGCCATCGTAGACGATCGCATCATATTTGCCACTGGCATCATATTCGCGGATAGCATTGAGAGCTAGGGCGTTGTCCATCCCTGGCAATACTACCAGTTCTTGACCAAAAACATCTTTGAAGATGGGCGTGCGGAGATATTGTGCCTCCAGTTTTTTTACTTCGTCCCAGTTGCGCTCCAGCAGTACAGATGCTTGAAACTGTACCGCCTGTAACTTGGGAGCAATCTCTTGAGGATCGGCAGCAATGGTAGTACCCAAAAGGATTGATAATGTTGGTTCTGCTTGTCCTGCTAGAAGTACGCGCTTGCCTTGACTTGCCAATAATTTGGCGGCGGCGATCGCAATTTTGGTACGAGCGGTGCCGCCTTTGCCCAAAAATGTCAATATTAGAGCCATTATTTGATTCCTATTTTCACCGCCGATCTTTTCAATTCCAACTTAGCACTCAACAAAGATTCTCAGCCTGTGCTGGAAATTTTAAATGCCGAGAAAAACCCGAATCCGATCTCTTTACAACTACACAGGTTTAATTTCATCTTCAAAAAACCAAGTGGAAGTATTGTCCTCAAACAGCACTACTACACCGATCCCAGCATCGATGACTTTGTAGCCTTGGATGATACCCACTTGTCCTAGTTTTTTTACAATTGGGGGAGAAACGCGATCGCGCAAACGAAATACTTTAACCTTTTGTCCGATTTCCATGCCTGATTACAATGCAACAAACCAAGTCTCAGTGTAGCGGAATCCGTGACTCAACGGCCACTGATTCAGGGAGAGGTGAGGGGGATAAGGGAAATGAGGAAGAAAATTCCAGAATTTTAACTTCTGCCCTAACAGAAAAATAACGGCTGCGATCGCAATCCTTGGCGGAACATTTGCGATCGTTAAAAATGGCAAGGGTGGGTATTTTGGTTAAATCCCATAATGGCTATAGCTGAAGTTTATCGCGACTTAATTTTACTTGAGGAGGTTAAATATTGGAATGAATGGGGAGTTACTACTGCGATCGTTGCAATTTTATTTTGTCGGGGATTTTCGATATATAATTCCATCTATAAACAGTTAACCCCGGCGTTCGCTGAGGTACTGTAAACATCTTTGGTTATGGTGTGGAAGTTTTGAGGATTGACAGCAAAAGCATGATAGAAGAAATTGCAATTCCCATCAAAAATCGTTTAGATGCACTAACTGCTCTGCGTGGTTTTGCATGTTTAATGGTAGTAGTTATTCACTGCAATCCTCCGAGAAATGCGATTTTTTATAAAGGTTACGATCTGAGTTAGCTAACATTTAGTTCCGGGCTGGTAGGTGTCTGGATTTTCTTTTCTCTGTCAGGATACTTAATGGGTAAAGCTTTTTACACTAAACGTTACACTGCTGATGTCCCAGGAGTTATCAATTTTTGGCGTAACCGATTGTTGAGAATCTGTCCTCTCTATTATTTTGCTGTATTGATTTCGGCTCTATTCGTTTATACCGATATTCTTAAAATAGAAAACTGGGGATATTTGTTTAGAATAATTACGTTTACATACAATCATTCATTGCCACCAATATGGAATGGAGCGATGTGGTCTTTGTCAACAGAAGTACAGTTCTACATACTTGTTCCTTTCTTATACACTTTTCTATTACATCGTTTAGTCAGTAGAAAAGAGATTGTGGTTACATCTATTCTCATCATTTCTATTACTTTTTTTGTCAAGCTTATATTTTGGATTACTTTCCGACATCAAATTAGTGAAGAACTTAAATATTTTAATAAATATTCCTATACTCAATTAGTGACAAACATGGATTTGTTTTTATGTGGTTTTATCGTTAATGGATTACTTTTTTATCAAAGCAAAATAATAACTAACTTTAAAAAGATTAAAGTCAATCAAACATATATGAAATATTTAGCTATTGTTTTGCTCATAACTCTTTATATATTGACTGCTCATCATTTATACCATCAAGAGCTATGGAATTTACCAGAGCGTGCTGGCAAAGGTATGAGGACATCTACAACCTTTTTTATTTGGCAACCAATAACTGCACTAATCACATCTTTTTTCATATTTGCATTTGAGTTTGACATTTATCAAGCTTCAATAAAAAATGAAGTTTTATCATTTAGCGTTATTTTAAGAAATCCATTAAGAGTAATGGAGTTGTTTGGGAATTTATCCTATGGTGTCTATATATGGCACATGCCAATTATCGCAAAAATTAATCCTATATTTACATCACAAATTCCTATTGAGGCATTTTATATGAGATTAATTGCTACTCTTCTTTTATCAACTTTGTTAGCATCTATTACATATTTTGTAATAGAAATTCCATGCAGTAGGTGGAAGACCTACCAAAAGATTGAAATTGGAAACAATTAGGCAATATTCAGATGGCAACAGGTAGTAGAGAGCAGATGTATCAACCAATTCCATGCCATTTGCCACAAGAGACCATGCCGACGATGTATGATTTACCTAGTGAATTAGTATGTGAATCAAATTTGCCAGACTAATTTCATTGCATTCAGGCAGATTTGCTCAGTGAAACTTGTCAACCTCCCAACTACTCATCTGAGAAAATTTTAGTTTCTAGTGACTTTCGCAAGGAGTTTATCCAGTTGATGAAAAATTCAGAAGTCAGAATTCAGGAGCAAAGCCAGAGGCTGAGATAAGCAAAAACTTACCTTTTTCATAAAGAAAGCATCGTTACCGACAGAATTTAGATTTTTAGTCAAAATATGCTCAAAAAAGTAGATTCATTGTATGATCGCCAAGACAATTTAGGTACTATTTTCTAGTAATGATCTATTCTTCAAGGAACACAAGAGTGCTTTGCTCGCTATGAAAGCTTTATGAAAAATTAGGTGTATAAGTAGTGAACAAGGAAGCGACAATTGTACGAACGATCCGAAGTTTTGTACGTAAAGCAGGTAATATAAGGCGAATCCTGCCGATAAATGAACGGTTGTGGGCAAAGTTTGACTTGCTGAGAACTTTGGTGCGTCGGGATTTAGAGGCGCGTTACAAGGGTTCTGTTTTGGGCAACTTGTGGCCTTTGCTAAATCAGCTATCACAGTTACTGATTTATACTTATGTTTTTTCCACCGTGCTGAAGGTGAAGCTAACTACTCTCAAGGGTTTACCAGCAAACGATTTCACCTTTGGTTTGTGGCTATTTGCAGGGTTACTTCCTTGGATTGCTTTTACGGGTGGTTTAATGCAGTCCGCTAATTCGGTACTTGGACAACCGAATTTAGTCAAGAAGGTGGTGTTTCCCCTAACTTTATTACCTCTAGTGCCAGTTTTGTCAACATTCATCGAGAGTTCTTTTGGTTTAATGGCATTGATTTTTTTCGTGGCGGTAAATACTCATACTTTACATGCTACCTTAGCGCTACTACCCTTGGTTTGGCTAACGCAGTTATTGCTAACAGCAGGGTTAGGCTATTTAGCAGCAGCGCTAACGGTGTTTTTGCGAGATATTCCGCAGACTTTAGGAGTGATTTTAAATATTTGGTTTTATGTGACACCCCTTGTTTATCCAGCATCAGCAATTCCAGAACAATGGCGGAGTTTGGTATTCTGGTTAAATCCAATAGCAGCGATCGCTGAAGTTTATCGTGACATAGTTTTAGTTGGAGAAGTCAAACACTGGGGCGAGTGGGGAGTTTCCTCGCTAATTGCAGTTGTAGTGTTTTTTGGGGGATTGTGGTGTTATCGCCGCCTGCGTCCAGCATTCGCCGATGTATTGTGAACTGACAGTTTGATAGGATGGAGTCATTTAGCTAGAGATGCCAGCATTAATTATGTAGTGACATCTGGCAAAATAAAATGAGTCCGTAGGCGTAGCCCGTCGTAGACATCGCATTTTAGCTTTAGTGTGTGAGTTTTGAGGATTGACAGCAAAAGTATGGGTGAAGAAATTGCTATTTCCCTTAAGAATGTCTCGAAGTGTTTCAAACGGTATAGCCGACCTGTAGATAGGCTAAAAGAAGTTTTGCTACCTGGTAAGAGTAGAACAGATGAATTTTGGGCACTTCGGGATATCAACATTGAGATTCCCAAAGGACAAACAGTTGGAATCGTTGGACGCAACGGTTCTGGAAAAAGTACATTGCTACAAATTATAGTGGGAACCCTCACACCATCCAGTGGTGATGTGCGAGTCGTAGGTCGAGTTTCTGCTTTATTAGAATTAGGAAGTGGTTTTAACCCAGAGTTTACTGGCAGGCAAAATGTCTTTTTTAACGGACAATTGCTAGGATTAAGTCAAAAACAAATCGAAGACAGATTTGATGATATTGTCGCTTTTGCCGATATCGGCGATTTCATCGAGCAACCTGTTAAAACTTATTCTAGTGGGATGTATGTCCGCTTGGCATTTTCTGTTGCAGTCAATGTCGATCCAGAGATTTTAATTGTTGACGAAGCACTTGCTGTTGGAGATGTTGTATTTCAACATCGTTGTATGCGGCGAATGCGTGCAATGATGGATTCTGGAGTTACAACATTATTTGTTTCCCACGATTCAGGTGCCATCAAAACATTGTGTAATTCAGCCGTGATGATTCATGACGGAAAAATACATACGACAGGATTGCCTAATACCGTTATAATTGAATATTTAAAATTAGTTACAGAACTTGAATTAGGTTTAGCACAAGATATTACAGTTAACTCCCAACAGCAAGTAAATCCTGTTGTAGATAACGCAATACAAGCTTCAGATTCTCCAAATTTTGATATTGAATCTCCGAGTTCCAATTTCAGCAAGGCAACACGCAGAGGAAGTGGAAAAGCCAGAATCGAAAGCGTAAAAATCCTGAATCAATTAGGTCATTATGCTGGCGAAAGTCCAATCTTTGCATTTAATGAAGAAGTAACATTAATTGTAAATTTAAAAGTTTATTACACCATCAAAAGTTGTATTGTTGGCTTTCATGTATGTGACAAAAATGGTAATGAGGTAATTGGTAGCAATACTTTAGAAGAAAATATCAAAATAGATAAATTAGAATCAGGGGAAGAAATAGAAATTAAGTTTAAATTTAATTTACCTCTTCGACCTAGTTCTTATAGCTTAACAGTTGCTGGGGCTGAAAGCTATGAATCTCTTAGCTTTGACTGGATTGATAATATAATGGTTTTTCAAATTTTACCCCCAGACACTGGAAAGCTCATTCATGCTTTAGTCCATCAACCGATGGTTGTTAAAGTAAACAAAAAAGTTTTACCAACTGTAGTGACACCAGCTTAATTAATACACATATTAAAGTTAGATTATTATGAATAAAGATTGGTCAAAAGATTATCCATCGGCTGAAAATCTTACAGAAGAAGGTTTGGGGGAAAACCACGTTTTGAGGAAAATGCTAAACCTCATTGGAGACAATCAGCGAGTAGTAGACTTTGGGTGTGCGACTGGTTACTTTGCTCAGTTACTTAGTAGAAAAGGCTGTATTGTCACAGGAGTAGAGATAAATCCAGATGCTGCTAAAGTTGCCGAAGAGTACTGTAAAGAGGTAATAGTTGCCGACTTGGATTTTGTTTCTGTTACAGAAATATTGCCTAGCCAGGAGTTCGATGTTGCAGTGTTTGGAGATGTTTTGGAACATCTGCGAAACCCTTGGAGAATTTTGGAAGAAACCAAGCAGATATTAAAAAAAGATGGATATGTAGTTGCTTCTATTCCAAATATTGCTCACGGTGCAATTCGCTTATCTTTACTACAAGGTAAATTTGAATATACAGAATTAGGGATTTTAGATAATACTCATCTGAGGTTTTTTACCAGAAAAACGGTTGAGGAGTTATTTGAAATACCAGGATATTTAGTAAATATTGCCGATCGGACAAAACTAGAAGTTTTTTCAGAGAGTTCTTTGATACCTCAAAATAAGAGAGAACAATTCGACAGTAATACTATTAAACAAATTGAAGAAGATAAAGATGCTGACACTTTACAGTTTATTATTCGGGCAGATCCTTGGACTATAGAAGGAGAATATGCTGCAATGAGCGAAGGCTTCTCTAAGCTGTTGGAAGAATCGGAGCAATTGAAATCTCAACTGCATTCAACACAAGCAGAACTGGATCAAGCCCAAGCTCAATTACAGGAGAATCAGCTTCAGTTGGAGCAATCGCAGTCTCATCTACAGCAAACCCAGACAGAATTGGAGCGATCGCAGTCTCATCTACAACAAACCCAGACAGAATTGGAGCGATCGCAGTCTCATCTACAGCAAACCCAGACAGAATTGGAGCGATCGCAGTCTCATCTACAGCAAACCCAGACAGAATTGGAGCGATCGCAGTCTCATCTACAGCAAACCCAGACAGAATTGGAGCGATCGCAGTCTCATCTACAGCAAACCCAGACAGAATTGGAGCGATCGCAGTCTAAATTAATATATGCTCAAACTTATATTACCGCAATGCAAACCAGTAAATTCTGGAAGTTAAGGACAGCTTGGTTCAGAGTTAAGGGTTTCCTGAATTTGGCTCCCGCCTCAGAAATGTTTACACATAACAACGAGTTAAACATAGTTAATAAAACAGAAGATATCCTGAAAACTTCTAACTCTCTTCAAGAAGATTTATCCACTGATAACAGGTTAAAAATGTTTGCTTTTATTAGTGGGTGTCCGGGAGATTCTTATCGTTATCGATGTCATCATCAAGCGGAAATCCTAAAGTACCTTGGCTATACAGTTGATGTATATGAACCAATGGTATTTTTATACAATGAACTTATCACTAAATATAAAATAATTATTGCTCATCGAGTTCCCCATACTGACGAATTTGAACAGTTTGTTTTCAATGCGGAAAAACTAGACATAAAAGTTATTTTTGATACTGACGACTTAGTGTTTGATCCATCCCGTATTTCTCAAATTCATGCTTGTACGCTAATGGATCAACAAGAGAAGACACTATACGAAAATGGAGTAAAGCGATATCGTAAATCCATGTCTTTATGTGACTACATAACAGTAAGTACCAACAAACTCCAGCAAGAAATAGAACAAAGTTTTCCTAATAAAGTTTCGATAATTTTACGCAACCGTATAAGTAATGAGATGGAACAAGGAGCAATCGAAGCTCGTAAGAGTTATGTTCCTAATGATGGGATGCTTCGGATTGCCTATTTTAGTGGTACTAAAACACATGTTAAAGATTTTGCAGAATGTGTTTTAGCCTTAAAAAGCATTCTCACAGAATTTCCTTATGTCCGCCTCATGGTAGTTGGACATCTGGATATCCCAGAAGCATTACAGGAAGTTGCCTCACAAATAGAGTGTGTTCCATATATGCCTTGGAGAGATTTACCAAAATTGTACCGGAAAGTTGATATTAACCTTGCACCCTTGGAAAAAAATAATGACTTTACTGAATCAAAAAGTGAACTCAAATATTTTGAAGCAGCGCTTTTATCTGTCCCAACAATTGCTTCGGATACAAGTAGTTTTCGTTTCGCTATTCAAGATGGAGTTAATGGACTACTGTGTAATAATTTGGATGAATGGAAAGATGCTCTGTATCAACTGGTAACTAACCAGAAGTTGAGACAGGAAATGGGGCATAAAGCCTTTGAAGATGTAAATTCTCGCTATTTGACACGGATTGCAGCCTCAGAAAGTATGCAGAAGTGGAAATATTTATTGGGGGGAAGTTTATCACCCAATAAACCTCTTTCAATTGCTTTTATTCTGCGAGCGCCGATTGCTCAAACGGGTGGAGGCTATAAGCATATTTTTAATTTAGCTTATTATCTGGCAGCTAAAGAACACACTGTCAATATCTATATTGAACCAATTGCTCATCTAACCAATTTTACTACTGAACAAGTAAGAGATTTTTGCGAGGAGAATTTTGGGAAGAGTAATGCTATCATTCATTGTGGTCATGCTGGAATTTTAGAATCAGATATAGCGATCGCTACAAATTGGCCTACAGCTTATGTTGTTGAGCAACTAGTTAATACCCGATTCAAAGCATACTATGTTCAAGATTATGAACCTTACTTTTATAAATCTGAAGAGGCTAACTTTACTCAAGCAGAAGCCACTTATAATTTACCTTTAAATATAATTACTTTAGGCAAGTATTTGGCAGAGGTATTGAGCCAAAGAAATAAAATTGACTATCCGTATGTAGATTTTCCTTTAGGTGAAGTATTTTTAGCTGAAAATCCTATTTTGGATCGTCATTTAAGTACAACAAAACCTTGTTCAATACTATTTTTTGCTCGTCCTCATATCCCCAGGCGTAATTTTACTTTGGGAGTAGAATCATTAAATAAATTGTATCAGCACAATTCTGATGTGCAAATCAAGTTGTATGGACTGGAAGAAGATTTAGAACTTCCATTTCCTTACGAAAATTTGGGAGTTTTAACTCAAGCTGAAACAGCAGAAGCAATGCGCTCATCTGATATACATCTATCTTTTTCTATGACAAATATAAGCACAGTTGTTTTTGAAGCAATGGCTTGTGGCTGTGCCACAGTCGAAGTGGATGTACCTCCAGTACGATCAATGGTTAAGGAAGGAACTTGTCTATTATGTGAACCTAATTCACAAGCTGTTTTTAATGCATTAATGGATCTCATAAATAATGCTGGAATGAGGCAAAATATTGCTACATCCGGCTATGAATCAGTGAAGGATCTAACGTTACAAAATATGTGTCTGAAATTTGAGAAAATTCTTATGGAATATAGCTTTAGAGTTAAAAGTTGAATTAAGTATAAATAAAGAAGGAAGCTATTGATTTTAAGTTTAAAAGTTGGAGTCAGTAGAAAAGATGATTACTAGAGTAGATTATCAGTTAAATCGCTTGCAATTTTTAAATAAATTAGTGAATTTAGAAAATGCAGAAGGTTTAGAAATAGGAGCTTGCGATTTACCAACTGTTACCAAAGAGGTTGGCAAATGTGAGTTTGCCGATTTTCGTTCATCGGAAGAAATGATTGCTCTTTGGAACCTTCCTGCTGAAACAGTAATGCCGATCAAATATATTCTCCAAAGAGATATTAAAGTTCACCTTCAAATTCACAAAAAATTTGATTTTGTAATTCTCTGTCATGTAATTGAGCATATTCCTAATGTAATTAGCTATATTAAAGATTTACATAATTTGCTGAAACCAGGAGGACTCCTAATTATTGCCTGTCCAGATAAGAGAATAACTTTTGATGCTTCAAGACCCTCAACCACAATAGAACACTTACTCGACGATTATTACAATAACTGTAATTATCCTTCATTAGAACATATCTTGGAATTTGGCAAAGTTATATCTGAAGATTTAAAGCAGAAAAGCATAAAATCACCTAAAGAGTTTTATAAATGGGGATGCGAAAATTTTGAATCTGGATTTGCAGATCCTCATTGCCACGTTTGGACAGATGAAGAGTTTTTCACTCAAATGGAATACTTGATCGATGGGGATATTATTGAAGGCTTGGAAATTGTTGATAAACAATACAATGATGGTGCTTATAATGAATTCCTTATCGCTTTCAAATCTTCTGAATGAATCCAGATATAATCAGAGAAATATCAATTTATAATGAAAGTAGTTTGTTACATTATCAATTCATTCAATATGTCACAATCGCGTTCCCTATGCATCGGTTTACTGTATAAGTATTACGCAAATGAAGTCTCAGTATAAGATAGCAGCTTATATAACTGCTTATGAAGATCCAAAAGCAGTTATGGATTGTCTTAATGCTATTGCTTGCCAATCCTCCTTTGCGATTGACAAGTTGCTGATATTAGATAACTCCACAAAAAAGCCTTTATTGCATCTCACAAATAAAGAAAATATTTTAATCAAGTTTCATCCAGAAAATATAGGAATTGCGGCAGGATTAACTTGGGCAATCAAATGGGCTATCGAACAAGAATATGACTTTTTATGGTCTTTTGATCAAGATAGTGTTCCGGCTGCAAACTGTCTAGAAATTTTGCTGAAAACTTATTATCAATTGTCTCAACAAGATAATTATAAAATTGGCATTATTGCTCCTACTCCTTCTGATCCTAGAACGAGTAAGGTTATAGAAGGTGCAGTTTTTTTTAACGATCATTTTCTAGCGCTTAAACATAATAGTAGTGTTGATTTTTATGAATGTGATTCACCGATTACATCAGGATCTCTAATTTCATTAGCTGCCGCTAAAACCATTTCTCCTCCTTGTGTTGACTTATTTATTGATGGTATTGACCTTGATTATGGATTGCGATTAAGGCAAAAGGGCTTTCATAACCTAATTGCTACTAAAGCTATTATGCACCACAATTTTGGTAGTCCTATTCAAGTAAAATTTATGAATAAATATCGCTACATCCAACAATATTCAGCTTTACGTTATTACTATATCTGTCGTAATCATAGTTATTTGGAAACTCGCTTTTCTCAAGGTTACTATCACTTCACTAGCTTAATGCGGCGAATAAAATATATGCTGCTTCAAATTCTTTTTATTATGCTATATGATTTAGAAGATAAACAATTAAAAATATGGGCTTGTTTATTAGGGACTTATCGGGGCTTAATTGGAAATATTAGTAAAACTTGGTAATTGATACTTCTATATGACAGACTGCAAGAATGAACACACAATTAATTAACTCAGTATCAATTATCTTAGTTAACTATAATGGTGCAGATGTTTTAATAAATTGTTTGAATTCTCTAGAAAAATTTATTCCTAAAGATAACTGTGAAATTATTTTAGTCGATAATAATTCTCAAGATAATAGTATAGATATTGTTGATAATAAATTTCCTGAAATCAAATTAATCAAACTACCAATAAACGTTGGTTTTGGAGCAGGAAATAATGCTGGTGCAAAACTAGCAAAAGGGAAATTTTTATTATTATTAAATACTGATACAATACTTACAAATAACATCTTACCCCATCTTATAGAATTAATGTCTGTAAATCAAGATGTAGGTGTTATTGGTACTAAGTTACTTTTTCCAGATGGAAGTTTTCAAATTTCTTTTTCACCTGAAATTGGAATTAAAGGAGAGTTTCAAGCACAAAAAATACATAAAAATGCTGAAAATAAAAATTCTTTTAAGATTATAGAGCAGGATTTTCAAGATATTAAAGAAGTAGATATTGTCGTCGGAGCCGCCTTTTTTATTAGGGCAAATTTATTTAATTTATTAGGTGGCTTTGACGAAAAATTATTCATGTATTTTGAAGATTCTGATTTGTGTCAAAGAGTCAGAAATGAAGGGTATAAAATTATTTATACTCCCCACATATCCATAATTCATATAAGAGGACATTCTGTAAAAAAAATATCCAATAAAATGTCTGTTGAATATAGACGTAGCCAGATTTACTACTATCATAAGCATCGTCCGATGTGGGAAATATTGACGTTAAGAGTATATTTAATATTTAAGTTTTTATATCAATACCTAAAAACACCCAACCCTTATAGTTGGGAAATTATAAAACTAAGTTTTATGTATAAATAATTATGTCTTTATTAATTAACCTTTCATTTATACTTACTAAACCCACAGGGACTACGACTTATGCTTTTAATCTTTTACCTCACTTAAAACCACTTCAACCAACACTTTTAACTTCACAATATTTTCCTAACTATAATTCCTATCAAACTCCTGTTAATCAAACGTCAGAACAAGGTATTAAAGGTCATTTACGCCGCCTGAGATGGACACAATTTAAACTACCAAAAATTTATAATAACCTCAAATCTAGTCTTTTATTCTCCCCACTTCCGGAAGCACCTCTTTATACCAACTGTCGTTTTGTAATCACGTCTTTCGACATGATACCGTTGCGCTTTCCCAAGCGCTTTTCACCACTCATACCTTACCACCGCTACTACACTCCCCAAGTCCTTAAGCAAGCGCAACACATTATTTGCATCTCCCAGACTACGGCTGAGGATATCACTAACTTTTACGGAATTCCTGCAAACAAAATTACGCCCATCCTCCTCGCTTACGATCGCACTCACTTCCGTCCTCTCAATCTAGCTACCCGCAACTACTTTCTCTACATTGGCCGCCAAGAGCCTTACAAAAACATCCAGCGACTGCTCGCTGCTTTTGCTGCGTTACCTAACCACAAAGACTATGAACTATGGTTAGTAGGGCCAAGTGATTTGCGTTACACCCCGACTTTAAAAACGCAAGTTGAGGAACTATCTATAACTAATCAGGTAAAGTTCCTAGACTATGTACCATATAGCGAATTACCAAAAATTATTAATGAAGCGATCGCTCTAGTGTTCCCCAGTCTATGGGAAGGTTTTGGTTTACCGGTTCTGGAAGCAATGGCTTGTGGTACTCCCGTCATTACCTCCAATCTCTCCTCCTTACCAGAAGTGGCTGGAGACGCGGCGATTCTGATCGATCCATACAACACCGTAGAAATTACAGAGGCAATGCAGGTTATTGCAACTAATTCGGCACTGCGATCGCACCTTTCTAGCCAAGGTATTATTCACTGCCAACAATTCAGTTGGGAAAAAACAGCAAAAGCAACCGCCGAAGTGTTATCCCGGTACATGTAAAATAATACCGTTGAGTAAGGCAGGGACTTAGAGAACGCGGCAACACGGAGAATAACAAATGAAAAATGAAAAATCCCTATGAAAGCACTAATTCTCTCTGGTGGAAAAGGTACACGCCTACGTCCCCTTACTTATAGCGGAGCCAAACAACTCGTACCAGTTGCAAATAAACCTGTTTTATGGTATGGCATTGAAGAAATGGTCGCTGCTGGGATTACTGATATTGGCATCATCATCAGCCCGGAAACTGGAGCAGAAGTTCAAGGGAAAACTGGAAATGGAGAATACTTTGGAGCAAACATCACCTACATCGTCCAAGAGCAGCCACTCGGACTTGCTCACGCCGTCCAAATCGCCCGTCCGTTTTTAGAAAATTCTCCCTTTGTCATGTACTTGGGCGATAACCTTATTCAACTAGGTGAGTTACGTTACTTTCTGCAACAATTTAGCCAGCAACAGCCGGATGCTTTGATTCTCTTGCGTTCAGTTGCCAACCCTAGCGCCTTTGGTGTGGCTGAGGTAGATGATACAGGACGGGTATTACAGTTAATTGAAAAACCCAAAGTTCCTCCTTCAAATCTGGCATTAGTAGGAGTTTATTTCTTTTCTCACCTCATCTTTGATGCGATCGCAAATATCCAACCTTCTGCCAGAGGCGAACTGGAAATTACTGATGCTATTCAATACCTAATTAATCAGGAAAAGCAAGTTTTAGCATACAATCTCAAAGGTTGGTGGTTAGATACTGGCAAGAAAGATGACTTATTAGAAGCTAACCGATTGATTCTCGATACCTATTTGATAGCATCAGTTCTTGGCGAAATCGATGCCCAAAGTCAGATTATTGGACGAGTCCAAATCGGTGCAAAATCTCAAGTAATTAACTGCACAATTCGGGGACCAGTAGTCATTGGTAGCAATTGTCATTTAGAAAACTGCTTTATTGGCCCTTATAGTAGTATTGCTAACAATGCGACACTGATTGATACTGATTTAGAGCATAGTGTGATTTTAGAAGGCGCTAAAATTGCCGGAATTCATCAGCGTATTATTGATAGTGTGATTGGGCAACGGGCACAATTGACTCTTGCACCTCGCCGCCCCAAAGCCTTGCGATTTCTAATTGGCGATGACTGTCAAATTGAACTAACCTGATTTACTTTTTGAAAAAAGGAAAAGCCACGGTCGAAGTGTTACCTGCTAGCTGTAAAATACAAGCATTAAATTACTCTCACAATTAAAACTGTGGCGGGTTACTCGAAATAATATTGATGAGTATTGTACAGACCAAAATTCCCGAAGTTCTACAACTAGAACCCAAAGTATTTGCAGACGATCGCGGGTTCTTTTTTGAAGCCTACAACGATCGGAAATTTGCCCAAGAGACTGGTATTGTTGCCAACTTTGTCCAAGATAACCACTCTTGCTCTAAACAAAACGTTCTGCGGGGATTGCATTACCAAATCCAACAACCCCAAGGTAAACTTGTCCGGGCTGTTGTTGGCACTATCTTTGACGTAGCCGTAGATATCAGAAAAAGTTCGACTACCTTCGGTAAATGGGTAGCTTATGAACTCAGTGCTGAGAACAAACGTCTATTGTGGATACCACCAGGCTTTGCTCATGGGTTTCTTGTGCTTTCAGAAGTAGCCGAAGTTCTCTATAAAGCTACAGATTACTACGCACCCCAAGGCGATCGCACAATTCTATGGAACGATCCAGATTTAGCTATAGATTGGCCCCTGAGTGCGTCACCGATTTTATCAGCTAAAGACCAAGCCGGTAAATATTTGAGAACTGCTGAAGTATTTGATTAAGCTTGATGATTGCGTTAGGTTCGAGAACTAATTAGGATGAGTAAATCAATTTTGCTGATTGGTAGCAACGGTCAAGTAGGTAAAGAACTGCAACAAATACTCCCATCCTATGGCGATATTATCTCAGTAGCACGCCCAACAGTAGACCTTGCCCAACCCGATACCCTCCGCAGCATCATCAGATCCAAGCAACCACAAATCATCATTAACGCCGCTGCTTATACTGCTGTGGACAAAGCAGAAAGCGAACCCGAACTTGCTAGCGCTATTAATGCTACTGCGCCCCTAATTATTGCCCAAGAAAGCCAAAAATTAGGAGCTTTTCTAATTCATATTTCGACAGATTATGTTTTTGATGGTAATGGGTATCGCCCTTACCAGGAAACCGATGCGACTAATCCCTTGAGTGTTTATGGTAAAACCAAACTTGCTGGAGAAGAAGCAATTCGGGAAACTTGCGCCCATCACCTAATCCTCCGTACTGCTTGGGTTTATGGAACCTTTGGCAAAAGTAACTTTGTCAAAACCATGCTGCGACTAGGTGCAGAACGTCAAGAACTCCGTGTTGTCGCCGATCAAATTGGTAGCCCGACTTGGGCGCAAGATATAGCCACAGTCATAGCCCAGACGATTCCCCAGTTAACCCCAAAAATTGGCGGCACTTATCACTACACTAATAGCGGTGTTGCTAGCTGGTATGACTTTGCAGTTGCCATTTTTGAAGAAGCCCAACAGCTAGGCTTCCCTTTAAAAGTTGAACATATTGTCCCTATTACAACTGCCGAATATCCGACACCAGCCCGTCGCCCTGCTTATTCCGTCCTTGCTTGTGGAAAAATTTCCGCAATTGTAGGGACTTATCCTTCCCATTGGCGACAAAGACTTCGGCAAATGCTTGCAGATTTGAAAATTGGGTATGCGGAATAGGGCACAAGAGGCAGAGGTGCAAAGAAGCATTGGGCATTGGGCATAAGAGGCAGAGAGGCAAGAGGTACGCACTTCGACTCCTTTCGACTTCGCTACCTCGGCTTCACTCGGCACAAGTCAAGGCAAGTCGCTCAGTGACCGAGGGGCAGAGGGGAAAAACTTACTGCAATTTCTCATTTGCTCCCCCGGTTACTGAGCGCAGTCGAAGTATGCTCCCCTGCACCCTTGCTTCTTCCCCACGTCCTATTTCTTTTGACTTTTTAATACTCCCGTTTCATGTTGTATGGGCAAGACATCTAAAATATCAGTTTGGGAACAATATTTTAAATCTTCGTGACAGTCAAGACGCAACAATCGTTGGCCGTGACTAGCTTGGTGAAGTAATCCTAATAAGTTATCTTGCCATTGAGAGTAAAGAGCGATCGCACTAATTACTTCATCATTACCAGCGATTTCTTCAGGTGACAACTGGGTTTGCTGCCAAATACTATGAGCGATCGCACCCGCACAAACTGTATCCTCTAAGGAAAAGCTACCTTCCCAACCTGAACCGACAATCCACACTGTCTCTGGTTGCTTATCTAAAAGGAATTGCACCACTGCCGCCCGGTTAATCAAGGCTGCTGCTAATACATTTGGGGAGTCTTGTACCCGTTGTAAAGCACGAGTCCCATTTGTAGTGCTGATAAACAAACGCCGCCCTTGTACTAATTCTGGTGTGCAGTCGAGGGGAGAGTTACCCAACTCAAAACCAGCTACTTTCGCACCGCCGCGTTCTCCAGCCCGCAGACGTTTTTCATGGGGCCATTTTTCGCTAACTTCAATTAACCGATCTAAATCGCTGAATACTTGTACAGCTTCGCCTCCAGATGCCAAGACAGTCGCAATTGTGCTAGTGGCTCGCAAGACATCGACTGCGATCGCACATTCTGGCGCTTTATCCGTTGGAGTCAATTCAGGAGTGTGGTATAAGAATAACTTCACGGGCTGGATACACCTGTTTTAATACTACTGCCGAAAATAACATTCTACCCAGTTGGTGTCACTAACTATAATCACAATTATTCCAGGAACATTTTTTACCATCAAAATACAAAATGTATCTTATTCAATACATAGATACGAGTGGGGACTGGGGAAAAAGCAAGGGGGCAGGGATGCATACTTCGACTGCGCTCAGTAACCGGGGGGCAAAGGAGAAGAGTTTATACCCCTAGCAGGAACAGCACCCCTCCCTTCTGCCTCTTTTCAATCCTTAATCAATATTGAAAAAGCCCATTTTTATGATTTCAGACTTTCAGACTTGCTGCACTATCTTGTAATCTAAAACAAGAACAGACCTTCTAAAAGGGGAAAAAGTTACAGTTTCAAGGTTACAGCGCTAAGGGACAAATATTTACTCATTCCCTACTCCCCAGTACAGACGCAATTAATCGCGTCTCTGCCCACTCCCCACTCCCCATTGAAATTGCTATGGCACCTTTACCCGACTATCGCCCTAAACAACTATCTTTAGGCCCGTTGGAAGCGGAAATTTTAAATATTATCTGGGAACTTGGTTCAGCCACAGTCAAGGATGTACACGATCGCATCCTCACCGATCCCAACCGTGAATTAGCGTATACTTCTGTCACCACCGTCTTACGTCGCCTCACTGATAAAGGTTGGCTGGCCTGCGACAAAAAGGAGCGGGCATTCTATTGGCGGCCAATGCTGAGTAAGCAACAATCAGAAGTGATCAAAGCTCACGAGCAGTTACAGCGATTTCTAGCAGTGGGGAATCCCGATGTTGTTGCTGCCTTTGCTGATAGTCTGGATGAAGCAGCTAGTGAACAAATAGCAGCGATCGCCAAACGGATTCAATCTGCACGCCAAGCCAGGGAGGAACAATGATGCATCTGATAATGATTTTGAATGCTTTGGCAGTTGCCTGGTGGTTAAGATCCGCCTGGAATCAACCCCAAGGCAATTGGAATCTGCGATGGCAGCGATCGCTATTTTTGTTCCTTTTCCCGCCCTTGTTAATTTTCATGACTGCGATCGCTGTGCTGTTCATGGGGCCTCAAGGACAAATGGGCGGGATGTATACAGGCTCAATTAGCTATTTACTAGCATTAATTTATTTGGCATTTTTTGCCATTTCATGCATTAAACTTGCTTTTCAGGGTTGGCAGTCTGTAGAGTCTGCCCGTAACTGCCCCTTAGTGAATGTTGGCGATAGACGAGCCAGACTGCTGCAAACGGGCGCGTTGTTTGCAGGTCAAATCGGTTTTTGGCAACCAGAATTAGTGGTTAGCCAAGGATTAGTACAAACTCTTTCACCTGCTCATTTAGAAAGCGTTTTAGCCCATGAGCAAGGGCATCACCATTACAGGGATACGTTCTGGTTTTTCTGGCTGGGTTGGGTGCGTTCTTGCACTGCATGGTTGCCGAATACAGAGCCTTTGTGGGAAGAACTGTTAGCTTTGCGCGAACTCCGTGCTGATGGTTATGCTGCATTGCAGGTAGACCCTCTGGTGCTAGCGGAATCACTTTTATTAGTAGTTAGTAGTGGCCCCGTTTTATCGGAAATTTGCTGTGCTGCATTAGGTTCCTCTGGTGCAGATCGTTTAGAACAAAGAGTAGAAGCTCTATTAGCACCACCAGAAGCAACCCCAGAAGCTCAATTACAATCTTGGCATGGCTTTCTGCTAGCGTTCCTACCTCTACTGTCTGTGATATTTCATAGTTAAGTTGAATTTATAGCAGGGAATAGGGAACAGGCAATAGGCTTGAAAGTGTCTTGATGCCGGGGTTTTACGATCGGTTTATGTTCTAAACTATATTTCAACTGCTATAAAAAGCCACTACAGCCCAAAGCTACGACGTTATCGACATCAGTTGTGTCTGTAGCAACTTCCGGTTTCCCTGTAGGAACTTCTGCCTTGACGTTTCCGTGTTTCGCGCAAGCTGTAGCAACTTCCGCCTTCCCTGTAGTGACTTCCGCCTTGACGTTTCCGTGTTTCGCGCAAGCTGTAGCAACTTCTGCCTTCCCTGTAGTGACTTCCGCCTTGACGTTTCCGTGTTTCGCGCAGGCTGTAGCAACTTCTGCCTTCCCTGTAGTGACTTCCGCTTTGACGTTTTCGTGTTTCGCGCAGGCTGTAGCAACTTCCGTCATGACTGTAGCGACATTGGTTATGTCTGTAGCGATGTCGGTTGCCACATCACGATGAAAATTTTGAATATAGCGGTTTCCAATTGCATGGAATACAGACCTAACCCCCAGCCCCTTCCCTTCAAGGGAAGGGGAGTAGGATTCAAAGCCTCTCTCCTAAAAGGAGAGAGGTTTGGAGAGAGGTCAAAAATGTACTGCACCCAAGCGAGAACCACTATAGGGTTGTTATATTACTCTTCTTCTAGCAACTGTTCTATATATTTTTGTACTAAAGGCACTTGAAAAGCATTGCCTTCTTGAGTCAAGATTTCTTTTCGCGTTAGTTTGCGGATAACGCCTTTATCTTGCGGTGTGGGAGTTTCCCCGTGGATTATCCGGCGTAGCAGAGAGCGATCGCTATCTGTTAAACTCTTCCATAATTCCCGAAAATACTGAACGCCTACCTAGATAACTCCTGCGAACCACTAAAAAGTAAAATCCACTGGCGTTGATGTTGCAGCAGATTACGGATAAAATTGAGTGGCGCACGGCTGCTTGTTGCCTTCACCACCTCACCCAGGCGTTCATATTCATCCAAACAGAGGAGAAATTGCTTACCGGAGTTGTTACGTTCTATTTCTGCTAACCAAGTTTGCAGCGCGGAAAATGGATCTTCAGCTAGTTTACTGGCATCTGGATTAGGCAAGTATACTTTGCGAGGTAATCGCCGTGCAGCTTCGATAATTTGTTGAGCTAAATTCTCAGCTAATCCTTTTAATGTTGTGGCTGATGGTGCTCCTTGTAAATCTACCAGCAAAGGTACAATATTTGCTTGTATTCTATAAAGGAGATATTTCAGCGCTGAAGTTTTCCTTGTCCTCCGCCCACCATAGAGTAACAACACTAGCGGTTGCTCAGAAAGTGTCAAAGATTCGATTTCCCGAAATATGTCAACTCGCCCTTTAAAACGATCCTTTGGTGTTTCGTAGTCTAGCGAGTTACCAGCAATATAAACTTGTCGAATTTCTTTTGATTGCTGTGCCTGTTCCTCTAAAGTGCACTGCGCCGTTTCTAATATAGTTAGCCAGCTTTGTGCAGTATTGCCAAAAGAGACAGCAACGCTAGCATCTTTTGTCAAAGCTAGACTTTGCCCCAGTTGGCGTAATGCAGTGATGGGAATATTCAGTAACTCATATTTACGATGAGGTGAAGTTGCTTCCTCTGATGCCCGTACATTCTGACTAATATCCAAAAATTCGGGTAGTACAACGCCAAGTTCCTTTGGCGGTGGTGAGGGAATCCACGCTAGTTGGTTGGCAATCTCCAGAATATCGGTCAACCTCTGACAACGATTGAGAATATCTACAGCAATACCAGAAATTGCCTGTGCTGCAACTTTTTGCTGATTCGTGGATGTAATTAGATAATTAATAGTCTCACGGGCAGCATCTGGGTTCTTTCGATAAGCCTCTACAATCATCATATCCATGAAAGGCAGAGGCAAAATAATCAATTCATCGAAGCGAGGGGGCAGATATCGCAAACAATTTACTCGCTTTCCATTGGGAAACAATAAGAACAGGGTGAGTATCCACAGTAATTCTGGCAACCAGAAGTAAACCCGCAACACACCGAAAATCCATGCCACGACTAGCATCAAGGCGTTGCTCTCCATCAGCGATCGCAAATTGTCATAAAATCCATTATCGAATTTATCGGGATATTTCAAAAGGCTTTCAAAATCATCCAGACAGAGAACGGGTAGCTTTCGTTGCTGTTTCCATTCCTTAACCGCATCTGAAAAAGCTTGACGATTAAGCGGTTTAGTCTTCCAACAATTTTGCAGACTGCGTTGTTGCCATCCCTGAACATGACTGAGTAAACCTTCAGCTACAGCCTCATAGAAACCCGTTTCAGTTTGGCAATCTACACCCCGTAACGGTAGGTAAATTACCACATAACTACTGCTGTTTAATACTCGCTGCTCCCAAGTCAGAACGAAATAATGCAGCAATGAAGATTTACCAATGTGCTTCTCACCAACTATATTTATACTTGTAGGCTGATCGCCCTTCATCCGAGATGCGATCGCGTGTAATTCATCTTTACGACCGACAAACAGCCTGGGGTCTTCAATCATCCCCGCAGCGACAAAAGGATTGGCAGGCAGCGCTCCAGAAGTCATGTAAAGCGTTATCCTAGTTTCAGCAATTTAAGTGCAATCACCTAAAAGAATACCACTAGCCTGATAATGTCTTTGCGATCTAGTTCTTAGGTATGTGCTTTTGCCATATCATGAGAAGCCACAACGATTTATAACACCAGATATAAAACCAAATCATTTCTAGGACTTACGCAATAACTCTCTCAAACTCTTATTTCTTTGTGTCCTACCCTGCGGGAAGCCACTTCTCTACGAGACGCTCCGCGAACGTGTCTATGCGTCCTTTGCGGTTCGTTTTTTCATTATTTTGCGTAAGTCCTGATTTCAATCTGCGATGCGTAAATCTGAATTTTGTGTGTGGGCTGCTTTGAGTAAAGACTACAGTTACAACAATGAGACTCAAAATCTTAGAGCAAACTTCAACATTACTGAAACTACAACTCAAGCCAGCAGCCATCCTCTACTGGTTCTTTGGCGGACTCTTTGTAGCAGGAGGCGTTTTGTTGATAACGACACTGGCAAAGACAACTACTTTTACTTGTAATCGGTTTGAACCCACTCAACAAAGTTGCCAATTAATCACCAAAAGTATTTTAAAATCTCAAGTTAAAAATTGGAAACTCAAAGAGGTGCTAAGTGCAAAACTAGACACTAGTACGACTGGTGCTGGGAATAGTTATCCCTTGCTACTTCTGACAAGAGATGGTTCAATTTCCATAGATTTAGTAAATGCAAACAGCACTCAGAAGAAATCTAAGGCTGCACAAATTAATGCCTTTCTTAAAAACTCACAAAAAGCAAAGTTAACGATTTATGAAGATAGTCGTTTGTGGACTTATCCTCTAGGTTTATTTTTGATTGCAAGTGGCGCTGTTTGCATTATTTATATGCTGATGAATAACATAATTATTTGCATTTTCGATAAAACCCTTGACAAAGCAACTATTAAACGTGAAGGTTGGTTTTCTAAAAAAGTAGTTGAAGCTAAACTTTCAGAAATATCAGGTCTGAATATGGATGCAGTCGCAATTGACACAGTAACAGGCACAAATTCGACCAGTTACAATATCGTCTTAAACTCGGTATCTGACAAGAATATTTATTTGGCTGCTGGCCCAATGTTTACTGCTAAAAGTGCAGAACAGACCGTTGATGCGATCGCCACTTTCTTGAAACTAGATTAACCTGAGAGCAACCCCTTTAGAACCTTACCTCCTGTCAGTGATTCTGGGGTGCATCCCTTGAGAGATGATGAATTAGTTTTGCTTAAAGAACTCAGAGAGATGTTGCTCTAGGGTAAATATATTTTCGTTTCTGAACGCGGTGAGGTGATGTCCACTGATGCGGTGCGAAAGCTGATTGGGTGACTGGCGGCACAGGCTGATCTTGATATCAAAGTTCACTGTCACATGATGCGCCATGTCTGCGATTATTATCTGGTGAATCAGGGTTATAACACCAGATAAATTCAAGACTTCCTGGGACACCGCGATATTAAACATACTGAAAAATATACCAAGCTGAATGCTCGACGCTTCCTGAATTTTGATTGGGGTGATTTGTAATATGTCGAGAAATTTTTTATCTAAAACAACAAATATATTCGTACAACCAAAAGTTGATTTAGTTAATCTAACTAAAGGCTAATTTAATCAAGTTTATAAATCTCTATAAATGTTAATTAAATTGTTTTGGAAAAGCTGACGATCAGAACAATTTTTTCAGGCGATTCTGTTACTTATGCGTTGATAGAAAGTGGAAAAGCCTGGCTTATGTTCAATATCTACTAATTTCAACAGTTAAACTATGGTAACTACAACAGCACCAAATCTGGCTCTTGTTGAGAAATAGACAGCGTGGGCACTTGGATGGATAATTAATCTAATTGCGGGTGAACTTGTACCACCGTCTGGTGATGAACCTGGAATATTTCCAAATCCTGCTCAGGAGTTGGAAGATTTGCTCGCTCGCCGCATAGATTTTTACTTGGGGGAAAACTCGAAGCTTACAGAAGTTATTGGGAAGTGGAACCGGGTATGGGGGCCTTTTGTTTATCTGGCTCGGCCTCCGTTCAATAAATATGCAACTAATGCAATTTATGTGGCACAGCAAGGCAATAAGTACGTTATTGGTGTTGCTGGTACGAATCCTAAGTCTCTTCAGAACTGGTTGGTTGAAGATTTGTATGTTGCAGTACTAGCGGATTGGGCTGACTATGCTGAGAACGACCCACAGTTTCAACCCAAAATTTCTATGGGAACTAAGATAGGTCTGGACAATCTCTTGAGGCCACATCCAGGCTCGTCTACAACTATCATTGACTTTCTCACAGACCTGTTAAAAGAAGCGGACGAAAACATAGAGATTCTACTAACAGGTGCTAGTCTAGGTGGTGCATTGTCTCCTGTCCTAGCACTTGCTTTGCATGAGAAAAAATCAACATGGGATCCAAATAATCGAGCTACATTAAAGGTTGTTACATTTGCTGACCCTACACCAGACAATTATTATTTTGCAGAACGCTATAGGCTGAAACTTGGCAACACAACAACGCGCATTTGGAATAGTCTCGATATTGTTCCCCATGCCTGGAAACCAGAACTGCTGAGTCAAATTCCCAGCCTTTACGAGCCTCAAATCCCCTCTAACCCTCTTATTGAGAAATTCGTGAACATAGGTAAGTTGTTGTCAGTCGGAAGATATTATACCCACCTTGAGCGGCTAACCCCTCCATTAGAAGGTACGTTACGGCCTATAGAACAGACTCCAGAAACAAGTTCTAAGCAAGTAGAGCTAGATGTTCAGTTGTCCGCTCTAAAATCAGCACTGGCAAAAGAAAATGTGTCTGTGTCAGATATAGATATCAATGGACTCCTGCAATTCCTGGCACAGGCTAAACAGCAACATATAGACGCGTACTTCGATTTACTGAACTTTCCATCAGAAGTAACAAAGTTTATTGTAAATACTGAACAACTCCCGCCGGATTTAAGGCTTCAAGAGGAAGATCAACAAGAGGCTATCGAGAGCGTGATTAGTAAACTGTTGGAATACTCTGCGAACCCTGATGTAGATGAGTAACCCTTAAAAAACTATCACGTTGCATGAATTACCCCACAGAAAACTGCCAATGGAAGCAATGTTCTGTAATGGGCTAACCAGCAAGCCGATCACTTCAAATGGAAATTTGAGGCAGTGTAGTTAAGCCTTTTGTCCTCCTTGCCTTAAATAACAACTAACTTTTCTTTAACCGACTTCTGAATTTTTAGGAGTCGTTTTTTTCTCTTAATTTCCCCTTGCAAGCGTTCAGGTGTCACCGTGGTCAGGTAGCAGGATTATATATCGCTATAATCCTGCTAGCCGACCACGGTGATGCCTATTTGCAGAAGATAGGAAAATAATTAAAATCTCTGCCGAGACAAAGCAACGAGTAGTTCAGCTAGGCAGACTAATAAAAATTGCTGGAGGGCAGAAAGGCATAAATTTTTGCTCTTCAAAACTCCCTGAATATGCACGCGATATTTTAAAAGCAATTTGGGATATAGATAGTAACTGGAAGGATCGGCGCAGGTAATTTTTTTTGCTTGTATCGTCTAGCAGAGATTCCCATTCCCTACCAAAAAAGCGTAAGGGTTCATGTTCGAGCTGCGATGTCTAACGACAAGCCGCTTTGCGTCTACGCAGTCTTTGTTGAAACTCCAGTACTTGTTTAGGACAAGCACCAAAAGACGCATGATTCAGAAACGTCACAGTCGAGTCAAGCGACCATAAGTCTCTAATGGATAATCTAGAATCCAAAATTTAAAATCCGAAATTGATAAACTCCCCAGGCTGGATTCGAACCAGCGACCAATCGATTAACAGTCGATCGCTCTACCACTGAGCTACTGAGGACCACTCACGATTTATAATAGTAGGGCTAAAAATAAGATTTGGCAAGTACTTTCGCCAATATTTTTTTTAGAAACTTAATTTAGATAATTTTTGCAGCCAAAATCCATTCAGGAACTTAAGCAGAGACTTTTAGATACTAAATATCTACTGTAATCCCATTCGTAATTCAGCCAGACGCTGCCGCGCCTTAGCATCAATAGCATTAGCTAAAAACCTACTCTTAGATTGCTTGCGCGTATGATACTTTTGTCGCATCCGGCAGACGGTAGCTTCCACTTCCCCACAAAGTTGTTGTGCCGACAACCATTCAGCTCCATACCCCTGTATCATCAACTGCTGTGCCCGGTCTGATGTAGCAACAATCACACGAGAAACCAAAGATTGGGCTATTTGGTGGCGAAAAGAAGCGCAAGATTTTTCAATATAAGTATCTGCTGTTTGCCCAAAATCAGTGTAATAAACAGATAAAAGCTCAGTAATAATTTCTTTATTACTAGAGCTATTCTGATATTGGGCATCAAAAACTATCTGAGTTGTGTAACCTTGAAACGCACTATAACCAGTCATCGCTTCCACAAGTTCGCCCCGTGCAGCCTCTAGTCCAACGCTATCACGCGTTTTTTTAAGGCAAGGCCAAGCGCCTATTATATTGTAGCCGTCCACTAACAAAACGGCTTGGAGTAAGGAACGGGGCATGGTTTTTAATCACAATTTTCTAGAGTTAACAAAATTCATTCATAAGTTTTATAATAATTGATGCATTGTCTGTAACACTATGCTACACAGAATAAAAAATACGGCAGCCTCACAAAACTCAAACCTCAGATAGACGCACCAACTTAAAACGCGCCCTTGTTTAAAAGGCGCGTTACAGTTCTTTTTTATTAGTATTCAGGAGTACTAAGTACAATGAATTTTACTTATTAACTCAGCACTCATTACTCAGCACGGGCTAAACGCCCCGCTATCGCTAACAGCACTGAATTAAGAGGCTTCGCTGTGTACCTCCATCAGACGTTGTTTAAGACGTTGGGCTTCACCACTATCAACCAAAGAGCCTTTTTCTAGCAAGAAAGCGCCGTCACAGTAATTTAACTCATCTAATCGATGTGTTACCCAAAGGGCTGTAATCCCTCGACTTTTTACAAGGCGACGGACACCAGCAACTAAATCCAACTGGCTATCTGGATCTAGTAAGGCAGTGGGTTCATCTAATAATAAGACTTCACAGCGACGGGCGATCGCACCAGCGATCGCCACTCGTTGTTTCTGTCCCCCAGAGAGTGCATAGATAGGCCGGCGTTGGAGGGTAAGCAAATTCACCGCTCCTAGTGCCTCCTCAACCCTTGCTCTGGTAGCAGCAGGTGGCAACTTTTCTTCCACCAATCCAAAAGCCACATCAGCACCAACCGTTGGCATCACCAGTTGATGATCTGGATTTTGGAAGACAAAGCCAACGGGGTGCAGAACCCGAATTTCGCCAGATTCAGGAGCTAATAACCCCGCCAGAAGTCTCAGTAAAGTAGATTTTCCACTGCCATTTGTACCCAAGAGCATCCAAAACTCACCCTTGGGTACTTCTAAAGAGCAAGATTTGATAACTTTCTCTCCATTAGGCCAACTGAAATTTAAATCCTTGACCTCAATGCCCACTTGAGCCATTTGTCAACCTTGGTTACTCAGCAGCTACAGCGAAAAAGCCAGGTGGTCTGCCGCCACCAGGGGTTGTACCATCTTTCTGAACAATCTGCACCCCAGAAATTTCACTAGCGCGGACAGCAATTTTTTTCTCTGTCTTGCCTTCGCACTTGAGTTCTACAATGTCAGGGTTCCCAGAACGGATTGCTGCCAAAATTAGCTGATAGACAGCCTCAGCATCCTCTGCTGACTTACGTTGTACCGAGATAGGGAAAGCAGTGTTTCTGATGCTTAAATCGATGGTAAACATTTAGCAATAATCAAATTTAACTGTGGACTCATTTTAGCGTCAGCTGACTGATTCTAGGGAAATGGGCATTGGAAAGTTAGTTGACAGTGGTCAACTGTCAACTATTCAACTAACTTTCCGATCCCCAGTAGAGACGCGATTTCTTGCATCCCTCCCACCTCATCGAGATAAAAAATTAATTTTTATGACAAAACCCCTAGAAAAATTAGCGATTTACACCTAATATGATTAAAGGTGTGTAAAAAATTGTAAACTTGGTTAAAAACCTGGTTAACTTTCTGCATATAGAAGGCTTTTATTTAGCCATCTATAATACAGATACAACCTGTACTTATAAACATTTGGAGATTTGCTCTAATGACCATCGCAGTTGGACGTGCCCCTAGTAGAGGGTGGTTTGACGTTCTAGACGACTGGCTCAAGCGCGATCGCTTCGTATTCGTAGGTTGGTCAGGGATACTGTTGTTCCCCTGCGCCTTCCTAGCACTAGGCGGTTGGCTGACCGGCACCACCTTCGTCACCTCTTGGTATACCCACGGATTAGCCTCCTCCTACCTAGAAGGTGCTAACTTCCTAACAGTGGCAGTATCCACCCCCGCCGACAGCATGGGACATTCCCTATTGCTGTTGTGGGGACCAGAAGCCCAAGGCGACCTCACCCGTTGGTTCCAACTGGGTGGCTTGTGGCCATTCGTTGCCCTACACGGAGCCTTTGGTTTGATTGGCTTTATGTTGCGGCAATTTGAAATTGCGCGTCTAGTAGGAATCCGTCCTTATAACGCCCTCGCCTTCTCAGCTCCCATTGCAGTATTCGTCAGCGTATTTCTGATGTACCCCTTGGGACAATCAAGCTGGTTCTTTGCACCCAGCTTTGGGGTGGCTGCAATTTTCCGGTTCCTGCTATTCCTGCAAGGCTTCCACAACTGGACACTCAACCCCTTCCACATGATGGGTGTTGCTGGTGTATTGGGTGGTGCATTATTATGCGCCATTCACGGTGCCACAGTTGAAAATACCTTATTTGAAGACGGTGATGGAGCTAACACCTTCCGCGCCTTCAATCCAACCCAGTCTGAAGAAACCTATTCAATGGTGACAGCAAACCGTTTCTGGTCACAGATTTTCGGGATTGCTTTCTCAAACAAACGCTGGTTGCACTTCTTTATGTTGTTCGTGCCAGTCACAGGTTTGTGGATGAGTGCCGTCGGCATCGTCGGTTTAGCACTCAACCTGCGAGCTTATGATTTCGTCTCCCAAGAATTACGGGCGGCGGAAGACCCTGAGTTTGAAACCTTCTATACCAAAAACATTTTGCTGAACGAGGGTATCCGCGCTTGGATGGCTCCTCAAGATCAACCCCACGAACAATTTGTATTCCCTGAAGAAGTTCTACCTCGTGGTAATGCTCTCTAATGTTAAAAGCCGACCATGACTTGAATCAGTTTTATGGTTGCCGAAAATTGACATCAGCCAGATTAAATAATTTCCTTGGCATAAGCTAATAAAGTGTCAATATTCCCCATTCTCCAGTCATCTCCCACCAAAAGGTAGGAGATTTTTTTATATATAGTTAATATCTCTAAATTTATGTGTTATGTTAGGTGAAGGTTATAAACCCAGAGTAAATACTCTGCCCTTTTAAAACTAAGACCGCTTAGGCAATAAGGAGGTGATGCCCATGATAGAAAGTAGTAAATGCGTGGGTCATCAGGTTGCAGTTAGCCGGTTGTGTGCCGGGGCTGTTCTCTAAAAGTTAGCCTTAGTTATCTTTGAGATACTAAGTTAGCTCAAGTAGCTAGGCAAGCTCGGAGTTCCTTCCGGCAGTCTGGTTGCAACCTGAAGACCCGCTAGACCGCTCTGATTTTGATCATCCGATCAGAATCAGAGCGGATAGTTTTTTATGGGTGACTTTTTAAAATTTAGATAGCAATACACGCGATGGATAAAGCCAATGCGTTTAAGTTTTCTTAAAAATAAAAATATCTTGCATCAAACCTTGGAGTATGACCAGATGTGAGCTACAGCATTTATGTACCAAGCCTGATTTAAATACACATACACGTATTAGGCATTACCGATCTTCCCATAGTTTATGTGTGGGCAATTAAGTGAGTCTATTTCTGCCAAATGCAAGATGTAAAAAATATATAAGTAGGAATTTTTTGACATGACACAACTACTCACGAAAACGGAAATTCAAGAGCAGGCAAAGGTTTTGTCAGGTTGGACTGTCGAAGAATCTAAGTTGCATATTACCCGCACATTCAAGGATTTTATCCAAGCAATTGAGTTTGTCAATAAACTGGTGGAACCAGCTGAGTCAGCAGGACATCATCCAGACATAAAGATTTCCTACAATAAAGTGAAGATTACACTCACAACCCATGATGCAGGCGGACTAACACAGGCAGACTTTGATGTAGCGCAGACCATTTCCCAAATTAAATAAGTGATTTCTTCTGACATCTTGCGCCAGCCGACTGGAAGTAACAGCGACAAAGACAAAACACGCCTATCTGTACTCATAAGGGAAAACTAACCCGTACCTTGATTGAGAGTAAGGGTATGCGTTTTCCTTTAGAGTTCGAGGGTTTCAAAAACCTTGATTTCTGATTTCGTTTGTTATTCCAAAAATACCAGGCAACGACCCTCCTGAAAGGCTTTGCTACGTTTGTTATAGCCGAGCCAGTGGATTTCAACTAGTGTGCAATCTCTACAGGCTAAGTGTAAGAAGTGATTTTTATCTGCAAGATACTAAGTATAGAAGACTTTCAGCAATTTAGCCAAGTAGGAACTAAATGCCCTAAACTTTACTCCCAACTTATATATATAGATAGCTATGTGTGACAGTTATTAAGCCGATCGCTCCAATCTTGCCATCTAGATCAGATGTTTTATAATGTTATGATATAAAGATATGTTTTTGCATAAGTTAATCACATCAGTTTTTAACCCCAAGTTAATCGTTTATTAGCTTTGCAAAAACTAGAATTGTAGTAAGGCAATTATGCCTCATCCATAGGTTTCGATGAGATGTCGCATTTTCGAGAATTAGGTGGAACGAAACCAATTATCTAAACAAGGTGTGAGGAGTAAAGAAAAAATGTCTAATCTATTATGGAAATCCTTAGTGGTTAGCCCAGCGGTTTTGGGAGCAACATTGTTAGTTTCGACAACAGCAATTGCGGCTCCAAACACAACCACTGAAGTATCAGCAGTAAAACAAGCAGGTGTAGCTGAAGTTGCCCAACAGCCAGAAATGTTGGCTCAAACAACGATAGACCAAGTTAACCGTTACAGCAACGAAGGCAACCAAAATAACTCTCAGTCTCAAGTAACATCGGTTTCGCAGTTTTCCGACGTACAACCCACTGACTGGGCATTCCAAGCATTGCAGTCCTTGGTTGAACGCTATGGTTGTATTGCAGGTTATCCGAATGCTACTTATCGTGGTAATCGTGCTTTGACCCGTTATGAATTTGCTGCTGGTTTGAATGCCTGTTTGGATCGCGTTAACGAGTTGATTGCCACAGCAACAGCTGACTTGGTGACGAAACAAGATTTAGCTACCCTACAGCGTTTACAAGAAGAATTTTCCGCAGAATTGGCAACCCTACGCGGTCGCGTAGATTCCCTAGAAGCGCGGACTGCTGAATTGGAAGCCAATCAGTTCTCCACCACTACAAAACTAGTCGGTGAAGCCATTTTTGCCGTTACTGATGTGTTTGGCGGTAACACTGGTGACAATAACAATACAGTCTTCCAAGATCGGGTACGTTTAGACTTGCAAACCAGCTTCACTGGTAGAGACATTTTACATACTCGTCTCGCAGCAGGGAATGCAACAGCTTTCACACAATTTGATAACGCTGGTGGTGCGATCAATACTGCTGAAGGCACACAAACATTTGAAATCGGTAGCACTGGTAACAACGCTGTTCGGATAGACCGATTGACCTATGAAGTTCCCGTAGGCCCAGCCAATGTATACTTGGCAGCCAGTGGCGGACGACACAGCCACTATGCTGCTGTCAACAATCCTTACTTTTTCGACAACACTGATGGCGGTAACGGCGCTTTATCCACCTTTGCTTCTGAAAGTCCCATCTATCGGATTGGTGGCGGTGCAGGTATAGCGCTCAATCTACCTCTTGGTAAGGGTGGCGGCATCTTAGGAAATAGCTCAATCACTGCGGGTTACTTGGCATCGCAAGCCAATGATCCTGCTCTAAGTTCCGGTCTGACCAACGGCGATTATGCTGCTTTAGGACAGTTGAACTTTAGTGTTGGCGATCGCTTGGCTTTAGCGGCCACTTATGTCCACGGATATAGCGCTGGTGGTTTCTTGTTCGACTCCGGTTCGACGACAGACGGAAATATTGTTCCAGTAGGTACTGGACAAGCAAACACTCTACTAGGTGCAGGTTCCAGCAACTCCTACGGTGTGTCAGCTGCATTTAGACCTAGCGACAAACTATCCGTTAGTGGCTTCGTCTCTTACCACGATGTCAGTGGCTTCGGTGCAAATGATGATTATGAAGCTTGGAGTTATGGTTTAGGTGTAGCCTTACCTGATTTCGGTAAAAAAGGCAACGTTTTAGGCATTTTTGCAGGTGCAGAACCCTATTCCTTTAACCGACCAGGTTTTGTTGGCAATGACATACCATATCACTTTGAAGGCTTTTACAAGTATCGCGTATCGGATAACATCTCTGTTACCCCTGGCGTAATTTGGTTGACCTCTCCTGGTCAGAGCAGTGCTAACGATGATGCGATTATCGGTACACTCAGAACAACTTTCACCTTCTAGAGTGTTGACTATCCATTGATAATTTTGAACTTTATTTGTCCCCGCCATCAGGCGGGGCTTTTTATTTTGAGTAGCAGTAATGGATAAACCCCAGCTATTAACCGGGGTATATTAGGAAAGTAGGGGCGCAAGGCCTTGTGCCCCTACTTTCGCGGAGCGTCCCGCAGGGATGGGATATTTTTTTACTGGAAGTCGCTCATAATCCACAATTGTGGCATTTTATGGTCAAAGTCACAGATCGCGTCTTCTATCTCGTAGCACTGTTAGGCGAACCAACCGCAGCGACTGGATTTGTCTGATTCAGATAATCGTAAACTAGTTGAGAAACTTGACGGATAAAGTCCCTCCCCCTAGTGTCCTTATAGGGACGTGTGACGAAGATAGCCGCTAAATAACGTTTCCCATTTGGCATAGTCACAAATCCGGCATCGCCGATGAGAAACCCAATATCTCCGGTTTTGTTGGCGATGACTGCACCTTTTCCTAAACCTGCGGGAAGGAGTGTGTGAATTGTAGTGTGACGCAGAATATCCAAAGCTTGCTCCCGACTTTGTGGAGAAACTAGCTTGTTATTCACAACTAAAGCCAGCACTCGCGCCATATCTTGAGAACTTGTGGTGTTGGTTCCTCTCAAGTCAGCCAAGAGATGCCGGATTACTGTGTCTTTCAGTCCCCAGTTACGGAAGCGCTGATTTAGTTTCGTAACCCCACCTAAGCGATCGATAATCATATTGGTGGCGGTATTGTCACTAATGGTAATCATCTTAGTGATGGTTTCCAAAGCTGTATACTTCTTGCCAACTCGCTCATACTGCATAGTTCCAGAACCATTGGTTACTAAGTCACGTCGCATAATCAGGTTTTCCTGAAGGGTGACTTTACCTGCATCTAAATCTTGGAAAAAGGCAATGAGAATTGGCAATTTAATCGTACTAGCTGCTGGGAAAACGCGATCGCCCCCAACATCTAAATAATCCCCAGTATCCAAATCCAGGAAAAACATTCCTGTTTTCAGGAAGCTGTAACGATTCATCAAGGCTTTAATCTGCGGTTCCAGTGCTTTCATCGGTGAATGCATAGGAATTACGCCAGCAAACAGAGTGCTATTATCACTTACTGTTGGAGAAATACTCCATTGAGTCGGAGTTATTTCTAAAATGTTAGGCCGGGTTGCAGTCAATTGTATCGGCTTGGGTAACTGCACAGACCAATGATTGAGAGATTCCTCTTGCAACTTCACCTGTGCTAGATCGAAAGTGTAATTGGGTGCTAAGGTAACGACCATACGGGTAGTATCTGCATTAAACTGCCCGATGCTAATGTCTTTAATTACTAACCCCACTCTTTGACTAGTCTGTGGATATTCTAGTTTGACTCCAGGTAAATCAATTACCAGACGGGTTGGATTGGTAAGTAATTGTACTTTAGGTTGAATATTCTTGTCTGTCGTAAAATCCAGATGATTACGATTGCTATCAAAATGCCAATTAGCGATCGCAGCAGCTTTAACAGTGGAGCCAAACAGGAAGAAGCTGAAGAAGCTGGGTAGAAGCCAGCTAAATTTTAAAAGGTTTTCTTTGTGTGTGAGGAGCATCAGCGATCGTTTAGTGTGATGGAAATTCATGAACGAACAAAAGCCGCCCACTATTAAAGCACACATATCAAAAAAATTTTCAATTATTGACTTATACAAAAAAACATCGGTTACAAGTATTTAATCTAGCTAGTATTATTTATGATTCAGAATTAGATACTACTCCACCTTAATTAAGTAACATTTTGGAAAACCCAAGTAATTCAGGAAAAAGACTGAACCGTATTGCTATATAAACAATCTCCCTCTGAATAAAAAAAGGCGGGCAAGATGCCCACCTTACAAAATTTTGAGAATATTCTGTTGCTATTAACCCAACAATTGTTTAGCCTTTGCTAACACATTATCAACGCTAAAGCCAAACTTCTCTAGACAAACATTGCCTGGAGCCGAAGCACCAAAGCGATCGATACTAACAGTATCGCCTTCAGTACCCACGTATTTGTGCCAACCGAAACTAGCGGCAGCTTCTACAGACAAACGCTTGGTGACAGCTTTTGGCAGAATGGACTCTTTATAAGCCGCATCCTGTGCTTCAAACAGTTCCCATGAAGGTAGCGAGACAACACGAACTTTCTTACCTTCAGCCTTGAGTTTTTCGGCTGCGCTGACGGCGAGGCTCAATTCTGAACCAGTACCAATCAAGATGATATCAGGTGTACCTTCGCTATCAACAACGGTGTATCCACCCTTCGCCACACCCTCAACCGATGTACCTGCCAAGTTAGGAACGTTTTGACGAGTGAACGCCAACAGAGACGGAGCATTTTGCTTCGCTTTTTCAATCGCAATTTTATAAGCGCCAGAGGTTTCGTTACCGTCTGCGGGACGAAACACTAATAAATTAGGAATAGCTCGCAAGGAAGCTAGAGTTTCAATGGGTTGGTGTGTTGGCCCATCTTCACCTTGTCCAATGGAATCGTGGGTCATCACCCAAATCACGCCAGCTTGGGAAAGGGCAGATAAGCGAATGGCAGCACGCATGTAATCTGTGAAGATCAAGAAGGTAGCACCGTAGGGGATTAATCCTGAAGTGTGCAGCGCTATACCATTACAGATTGCGCCCATAGCATGTTCCCGCACACCAAAGTGGATGTTGGGGTTTTCGTAGTGCCCTTTTTGAAAGTCGCCCTTGCCCTTGATTTCGGTCAAGTTGGAGTGGGTCAAGTCAGCCGAACCACCAATCAATTCAGGTAAAACTGCCGCCAGTTTGTTGAGGCAGGTTTCTGAGTGTTTACGGGTGGGTAGTCCTTTGTCTTCGGGGGTGTAGGTGGGTAGTACGTTATCCCAACCGTCGGGTAGCTTGCCGCTTAGGTAACGTTCAAATTCAGCGGCTTCTTGGGCATACTTAGCTTTGTAGTCGGCAAATGTTTTGTTCCATTCGGCTTCGTAGCTTGCGCCGCGTTCTACTGCTTTGCGTGTGTGGTTGAGGGCTTCTTGTGGAACATCAAAAGGCTCGTATTCCCAACCCAAATTTTTCCGAGTCAATGCTATTTCGTCTGCACCCAAGGCAGCGCCGTGAACGCCAGCAGTGTTTGCTTTATTGGGGGAACCGTAACCAATAATGGTTGTTACTTTGATGAAAGAAGGCTTATCGGTGACAGCTTTAGCCGCTTCAATTGCTTTAGCGATCGCTGCTAAATCGGTATTGCCATCTTCGACATGTTGGACGTGCCAACCGTAAGCTTCAAACCGCTTGGAAACATCTTCGGTAAATGCCACATCTGTGGAACCGTCGATGGAAATGTGGTTGTCGTCATACAGAGCGATGAGTTTGCCTAATCCCAAGTGTCCTGCAAAAGAACAAGCTTCACCGGAAATTCCTTCCATATTGCAACCGTCACCTACAATTACGTAGGTGTAATGGTCAACAATCTTGGTATCAGGTTTGTTAAATTTAGCGGCAAGGTGTGCTTCTGCGATCGCTAAACCAACTCCATTAGCAATTCCTTGACCCAAGGGCCCAGTTGTGACTTCCACGCCTGGGGTTTCAAAGTTTTCTGGGTGTCCAGGAGTTTTAGAACCCCATTGACGGAATTGTTTGATATCTTCAATGGTGACGCTATCGTAGCCTGTCAGGTAGAGTAGGGCGTACTGCAACATCGAGCCATGACCGGCAGACAAGACAAAGCGATCGCGGTTAAACCATTTGGGATTCTTGGGATTAAACTTCAAAAAGCGATCCCAGAGGACAAAAGCCATCGGAGCCGCGCCCATTGGTAGTCCTGGGTGTCCCGATTTTGCCTTTTCTACGGCATCAATAGCCAAGAAGCGGATCGAGTTAATAGCCAGTTCTTCGACGGACAATTCTTTGGCGGATTGGGTTGCAACAGTCATAGTCTCTTGTTTTTAACGACGGGTTAGCACTCTTCGTAGCTTCTCTTGCTGGGGTTATTTTAGATTCCCCACAGTATCCTCATCATCCCACTCCCGCTTATCGATGGACAAGCGGGATCTCCTGAGTTTATGGTGATAAATCAAGCTGATAATTGGGTCATGCTGAACGCTTAAGTTATATCGGAATGATATTTCTGATACTTTTAGCACAGTCATCTCAGGAGAGCAGACCAGCAATAAAATGGGAAATTTTTAGACGTATTTCTTAAAGGCCAGTGTGACATTATGACCGCCAAACCCAAAAGAATTGGATATTGCCACCTCGACTTTTTGAACGCGGCTGTAGTTAGGCACGTAATCTAAGTCACATTCTGGATCGGGATTTTCCAGATTGATTGTTGGTGGAATTTGGTCATTAGCGATCGCCAGTACTGTTGCCACAGCTTCAATACCTCCAGAACCGCCTAATAAATGACCTGTCATCGATTTGGTCGAGCTAATTGCCACCTTATAAGCATGTTCTCCCAACGCTTTTTTGATGGCTGAGGTTTCAGTTGAATCATTCGCCGGGGTACTAGTGCCGTGGGCATTAATGTAGCTAATTTGTTCGGGAGTTATACTAGCATCTTTGAGCGCCAGTTCTATGGCTCTCGCTGCACCTAATCCGCCAGGGACGGGGGAAGTGATATGGTATGCGTCACAGGTCATACCATAGCCGATCATTTCGGCATAAATGTGAGCGCCGCGACTTAGGGCGTGTTGCAGTTCTTCTAGAATTAAAATTCCTGAACCTTCACCTAATATAAATCCGTTGCGATCGCGGTCAAAGGGGCGGCAAGCATGAGCCGGATCGTCATTGCGAAAAGAAAGGGCTTTGCAGGCAGCAAACCCAGCCATTGATAATGGTGTCACAGCTGCCTCTGTTCCGCCGCAAATCATCGCTTTGGCATATCCCCCTTGAATTAAGCGGAACGCATCGCCTACAGCATTAGAGCCAGCAGCGCAGGCAGTTACAGGGCAGGAATTAGGCCCTTTAGCACCCGTGTGAATTGCCGTCAATCCTGCTGCCATATTAGCGATCATCATCGGTATCATGAATGGACTACAGCGATCGGGCCCACGGTTGAGGTAGATCGTTTGCTGGTCTTCTAATACCTTAATGCCGCCAACGCCAGAACCGATCATGACACCTACCTGTTCTGCATTCAGTTCATTAATAACTAACTGCGCGTTAGCTATAGCTTGTTTTGCTGCTGAAACCCCAAATTGGGCAAATCGATCCATGCGCTTGGCATCTTTGCGCTCCAAGTAATCATGTGGATCGAAGTTTTTTACCTCACCAGCAATGCGGCAATCATGGCTAGACGCATCAAAAAATGTGATGTAGTCAATGCCATTGCGTCCACTCAATAATCCATCCCAATATTCTGTTGCTGTGTTACCTATCGGTGTAATCGCGCCAACACCAGTTACAACAACGCGTTTACGTGTATGATCTGTCATGATTCAGTTAAAGGTGGCGAAAAAGCAGCAGGCATTAAACAGTGCTGAGTTATGTTAGCGGATAGCTAGGGTTTAGCCCGTCCTGAGTTCTGAGTTTTGGAAGCACCCAAGGATGGAGAAAACTCCGAACTTTTGCCTCCGAAAACTCTAACTCCTAAACTTTTAACTGTTCAGCACTCAGTTAAAAATCAAAGCAGTGGTTTTTGCCATAAACGCCCAGAGGGAGCGAGACAAAGCCATCTGAACTTCTCCCAATAGGAGACTCCAAGGGCGAACAGAGACTCAAAACTTTTTTAAGCTGATGCAGCAACTTTGTTATTGATGTAATCTACTGCGTCTTGAACCGATACAATCTGCTCGGCAGCTTCGTCGGGAATTTCGATATCAAATTCTTCTTCCAAAGCCATCACGAGTTCAACAGTATCCAGGGAATCAGCTCCTAAATCTTCCATAAACTTAGCTTGTGGAGTGATTTTGGAAGCATCTTCAACACTCAGTTGTTCGATGACGATTTTCTTGACCTTTTCAAAAAGTTCCGTTTGGCTCATAAATAATAAAAGTCCTTAACCAGTTGCTAGGATCTACTCTTTAGAGAAGACATTGTTTTGAGCATATACATCTTATCGTCAAGCGCGATCGCCCGTATACTACCAAGGGTTTTTCTGTTAGAAAACCTCTCCTGTTCCTCAAAAGAATAGGGTAAATTTTCTGGGAACAGTTGTTTATGGGAGCGGGCTACGCCATTGCCAATACCGTGTAAATGCTTTGATTGTCAATTATTGCTAATTTTTTTTACAATGTCTTGATCGGTATTTACAGCCTTGCTAGCAATCAGAATATTTAGACGCTGCGGCTTTGAACCTAGATGGTTAAAGAATCGCTGAAGGTCAAACCTCATAATTTTGGTGCTAACAAGGAAGTAATAAAACAGTTATTGTTTAGAGCGATCGCTCTAACCCAAATATACCTCTATGCTATCTCAGACACTCAAACTCAAGTACGCTTATTTCCCTGGTTGTGTTGCTCAAGGGGCCTGTCGGGAACTTTACCAGTCAACTCAAGCCCTTACCCAAGCACTAGGTATTGAATTGGTTGAACTTAAAAAAGCTGCTTGCTGTGGTTCGGGCACATTCAAAGAAGATTCTCAATTGTTAGAAGATACAGTCAACGCTAGAAATATCGCTCTAGCAGAAGAATTAAATTTGCCCTTACTTACCCATTGCAGTACTTGTCAAGGTGTTATTGGTCATGTCAACGAACACCTGAAAGAATGTAAGACTTCTGACCCTAAATACATTGAACAGGTTAATGGCTTGCTGCACAAAGAAGGCTGTTCGCCTTATCGCGGCAGTACTGACGTTAAACATCTTCTCTACGCTTTGGTGACAGATTACGGTTTAGAGGAAATTACCAAACGTGTCACCCGGAAGTTAACTGGATTAAAATGCGCGGCTTTTTATGGCTGTTATCTCCTCCGCGCCCAAAAATCCATGCCTTATGACGACCCGTTCCAACCAGAAGCGATGGAAAATATGTTTCGGGCGGTGGGTGCAACACCAATTTATTACCGAGGCCGGACACAATGTTGTGGTTGGCCTCTTGCTAGTTATGCCACTACCCAATCTTTCAAGATGGCGGGGATGCATATTCAGGACGCTTTGACATCTGGTGCTGACTGTATAGTTACACCTTGTCCACTGTGCCACTTAAATTTAGACTCGCGTCAGCCAGAGGTGGAAAAGGTAATTGAGCAAAAGTTAGGTTTACCAGTATTGCATTTACCCCAGTTGATTGCTTTAGCACTTGGGGTTAGTCCAAAAGAACTGGGTTTAGAACGGCACGTTGTTTCCACCAAGCCAGTGTTGGAGAAATTAGGATTTTAGTTTGTGGATTATCAGGCAATACAGTTCAGATAAGACCAAAACACTTGTAGAGATGGCGATTTATCGCGTCTCAAAACCCATAATTTTGTACAAGTAGTGCTTTGAACCGTATTGGATTATCAAGTGTAGGGGCATAATCCAATACGGTTCGGTTAAAGGGGAAAGTTTTAAATACATCCTTTACCCTTTACCTAGACCACAAGGAAAGTGAAAAATGCTTATCCAAACCGTATTGGGGCATAAGATTGTTTATGCTATCAACTTAAGCAAAGTCCCGCATAGTAAAGTTTTGCGTAAAAGTGTAGCGTTTTTAATGTAAGCCGACGCATTAACAATGCAAGCCGACGCATTAACAATGCAAGCTGACGCATTAACAATGCAAGCTGACGCATTAACAATGCAAGCTGACGCATTAACAATGCAAGCTGACGCATTAACAATGCAAGCTGACGCATTAACAGCAAAATAGATTTGTTTCATCAAAGATTTATGTTTAACTATCCAAGGGATGCTTTATCAGCAAAGGTTCAATATATGCTTGCAGAATATCTTTAACTTTAGAAGGCTGCCGAACTGGAGCGATCGCAGAATAATCCGGTTTTACTGTCCAGTCATAATGGCGAAGTAGTGTGGAAAGCACAATTTTCATTTCCATCTGGGCAAATTCCATACCTAAACAACTGTGCGAACCATAACCAAAACCCATTAGTGCTAAAGGATGTTTTTTATCTTCTTCACGAGGTGGTGCAAAGCGATCGGGGTCGAAGCGATCGGGTTCGGTGTACAGTTCTGGTAAACGATGAGTCAGCATCGGCGAAATAGTCACAAACCAACCTGCTGGGATGCGATAGCCTCCATACTCAATATCCTTGAGGACACCACGATTATAGGCATACACTGGCGGATAGAGTCTTTCTGCTTCTTTTAGGACGTTGGTTAACTGTGGAAATTGTTTGAGATGAGACAGGCTAAGGGGATTATTTCCCACAACTGCTAATTGTTCTTGGCGCAGCCGTTCTCGCCATTCTGGGTGATTACCTAATTCAAATATTACCCAAGTCAGTAATGAGGCTGTTGTCTCATGTCCAGCAAACAGCAATAGTAATGCTTCGTTGATTACCTGTGTTTCGCTCAACTTATTGCCGTCTTCATCAACAGCCGCTAGCAGCAATCCCAAAACATCTTTTGATTCTTCTAAGTTACCCTGCTCGATACGTTGGGCGATCGCTTCACGTAAAAAAGCCACTAATTTACCCCTAGCATTTTGACCGCGACCATATAAAGTAAAGGGGACATTCCATTTGAATATTGCCATACTACTATCTAACAGTTGTGTAAACCACTGACTGGTTTGCTCAACTTCGCTCTTGTTCTGACTTCCCAAAAATAGGCGAGTCGCAATCATCAGGGTAAGCTGACGGAAACTAGAATTTAAGGAAATCGTTCCCCTTTCTCCCCAATCTTTGAGGAAGTCTTGCACAATATTTTGGATGGTATCGAAGTATGTAGCGATCGCTTTTCCATGAAATGCTGGATACATTAAGCGACGAGTTAACCGATGTTCTTCCCCGTCTTGTAATAAAATATTGTTGCCAAATGTTGATTCTAAAAAATACCACCCGATCCGCGACGACATGTTTTCCGCCTGTTCCACCAGTACTAATCGATTAGCGCTAGGGCCAATTAAATAAGCACGTTTACGCCCCAAGACGCTCGTCTTAAAAACTGAACCATACTGCTGGAATCGTCGCCATAAATACAACTCTGAATCCCGAAATATTTCCAAAGTCTCCCCCAAAATGGGTAAGCCATAGCTACCAGGAATTTCTTCGGCGGATTTTAACTGCTGCATATTTAAGTACCTCTAGCAGGAATTAGCTACAGTATCTACTTAATTCTAAAACTTAGTTAGCCCTTGCAAATCCAAATTACCAATCACGGTAGAGTTTTTCTGCATAGAACATAATCTCTTCATTTGGTAATCTAATTTTCGGTTTTTGCCGAGGATACAAACTTTCAACTGCACCTGTATCCTGTTCAATGACTGTGGCTGCTGCTTGTAAAACTGAGTTTTTAAACAGAAATTTCATCAAAGGATTGACGACTCTGGCATACATCAAAATAAAAGTTCTGGTGATTTTGTCTGTTTCAGGGTAGAGAATATGAATTTGAGCAATATCACCAATCGGCGTTTTAGCAAAAAAAGCTGTAGTTGAAGGAAAAGCGTATTCTAGTGTGTTAGAAAGTGTTTTCGGAAGGATTCCCAAAACAGGGTTTTTGATAATTTCTCCTAACGTGTTGTTGGCTCTGATGAGTTCTTGTTTAACTGTGGCATAATATCCTTTTTCTTCAAAAGCATTGACATTACAATTTGTAATCTTAAATAGTTCTTTATGAGTACCATTTTGGTGATTATAGTCATAGTTAACCATAGCGACGAAAAAGCAGATTCTCGATGCGGCGGAAGCAGAGTTTGCCAGAAATGGACTTAGTGGGGCGCGGACAGGAGCGATCGCTAAAGGTTCAGGTGTCACCACAGCGATGATTTACTACTACTTCCAGAGCAAAGAAGGACTATATGAAGCTGTTCTGCAACGTCCGGCGGTGGAGATGCACGAAGGGTTTGAGCAGCTAAATTTGGATCAGTTCCCACCAGAGGAGGCGTTGAAGGTATTAGTTAAAGAAGCGATCGCTTATGAAGCTGCTCACCCGCACAGGGGAATGCTTTGGTTTCAGGAAGCAAACCAAAATCAGGGAAAGTATTTCAAACAGTCCAATTGGCAAGAAAATTTTAGCTATCTCATCAAAATTTTAGAGCGGGGGATGGCGGAAGGTTGTTTCCGTCAGATCGATCCATTTCTCACCACTCTGCATATTATTGGGGTTTGTAATATGTACTTCAACGCTTACGAAAACATCAAGCATACTAGACCCGATTTGCAATTGCTGAGTCCAGAAATGATTGAGCAGCATACTCAAGCAGCAGTTAATTTTATTTTGGCTGGTGTGCGACGTAGTGAGAATTAGGGTATGAATATTGGGAAACTGTGATCGCTTAACTCAAAATCTGTGCCAAATCTAGTATAAATCCAGGCAATACATCCTCTCCTGATAAGCTAGTAGGCGATTGTAAAACCTCAACATCCTGTCCTGGGCGGTAAATTTCTACCTGTTGGTTTTGTGGATCAATCAGCCAGCCTAAACGCACACCGTTATCGATATACTCCTGCATCTTTTGTTGCACAGTCTTTAAGCTATCTGAAGCAGAGCGCAATTCTACGGCAAAATCGGGAGCAAGTGGTAGAAAACTTGCGGGGTCTGGATTCAGGGCTTCTAATCGCTCCCGGCTAATCCAGGATGCATCAGGAGACCGATTTGCACCATTAGGGAGCTTGAAACCCGTTGAGGAGTCAAAAGCCAAACCTGTGCCATCAGCGTCAGCCCAATTACCTAAGCGCTGAGTTAGTCTACTATTGCGATTTCCGCTTTCCCATCCAGTTGGGGGCATAATAATTAATTCTCCCTCTGCTGTGCGCTCAAGTCGCAAATCTCGATTATTTTGACACAGTTGGAAGAACTGCTCATCTGTTAGTTCAATGGTGGGGCTGAGGTTTAGAATCAGGGCAGTCATAGTTGCCTCTCAATCTTGCTAACTGTAGCGTAGCATTTGGTTGACATACTAGGTTGTTATTAATCTTTTAGTATTAAAATTTACATATCCTTTTAAAATTATCTAAGTTAAAAACTTATATTGTAAATCTGATTAATATTAGAGAGTATATTAAATGAAAGAAATACAAAAAATAACTAGGTTTAACGGAATATCAAAGTGGTTATCTAACTCAGTTAGCGAATCGGAAGATAAGCGGTACACACATCGTCTGCTCAGAGAAGATAAAAGCCAACGAGATATAATTCTCAATGAATTAATATTAATCGTTCAAAAAGCCCATGAAGATGCTCGATATGCCTTCGTAAATTAGCAGGAAATTCTCTTTTTCCATTTAGGGATTTTTCAGAAAGCGATCCAAGCTATGGCTATCCTGAACGTCTTAATATTATATCCCGTCAGAGTTATTTTGGAGATATATTTTCAGGAATTATTGCCGAAAATTTTGCTCATTTTGGACAGGATGATTGGGAAGTTCCTGCTTTTCTTTTCCGATTTCATCTAGTTGAGTTTCAACATTTAGAATTTCTAAATCAAACTGAAGAGATTGCAAAAAAGCGACCTGGACGTACAGGTGATGATTGTCTTGCCTTTTTACGCAACAGCGAAGGAGTAATTATTGCTTCTCTATTTTGTGAAGCTAAATGCACAACTAATCATTATACAAAAATGATAGCTGAAGCACATAAAAAGGCAAGTGAATTACATATAAAGCCTGTTGATATCCCACAAATAATTGAGATTTTGGGTGATTACGATGATCATTTTTCATCTGAATGGGTTGATTCTCTAAGAGTTTTATGGCTAGAAAAAGTTGATAGAAATTATGAACGCTGCGATTTAATTAGTTATATTTGTGGTGAACATCCTGTCAGAAATCCTACTTGGATATTTCCCGACAGACCACACGAAGAATATAGAGCAGGAAGAAGACTTGAAGCAGTTGAAATTCATCTTCATGAAGTTGAAAATCTGGTTACAACCGTCTATAATCAGCCAGCAATTACAACACTTTCGGTAAATATTTCTAACCAGACAATTCAACAACCAGATGATTCAGACGTTGCAAAAGCAAACTCTGATATCATAGTAGAGGCAGAAGTTCTGCAAAATCAGATGACTCAACCAAGTAACGAAGTCATTGCTTTAATATTGTGAGTGGCAATAATTTGAGCATTACCATTACGAATTCCGCACAGTGTTACTAGCCTTAAACTTAGGATAAGCAATGCGTTTGTGATGAAATTGCTGCCAAACATCCACAAATATCTGAGCAATTAGTGACATCTCTTCCCGTTTTAGCCCTGAATCTATGAGTTGATTGTCTTGCCATTTAGCACGCAAGATATTATTTAGCATTGTTAAAGCTTGTTCGGTGGAGACATCTTTAAGCGATCGCTTCTCTCCCACAGATTTAGCCGATGCTTGCAGCGATCGCAGCGCTGCTTCACAAGAGTCCGCTAACATCACAATTCCGGTTTCCCGTGATTGGGGAATTGGGCCATCGTAGCGAAAATCTGCGTCGTCTACTGTTAAACTTGGATCTTCTTGAGCCATTTGCTGGGCTTGGTGATGGAAATAGGCAATTAGCATCGTTCCCTGATGCTCTGGAATAAAAGCTTGAATCGCTGTCGGTAAAAGGTGTTTACGCGCCATCACTAACCCTTCTGTTACGTGCTTTTTGATAATCTCTGCACTCTTCCAAGGGTCTTTAATCTCTGTATCGTGTTTATTCGGCCCCCCCATTTGATTTTCAATAAATCCAAGTGGGTCGTGCATTTTACCAATATCGTGATATAATGTTCCAGCCCTAACTAATTCAACATTGCATCCTAGTTCTTTGGCAGCAGCTTCGGCAAGGGTAGCTACAAATAACGTGTGTTGAAAAGTTCCAGGAGTCTCTGTAGCGAGTCGTTTTAATAAGGGCCGATTAGGGTTCGCCAACTCTGCTAAACGGATGGGAGTGACTAAATCGAAAACTTTTTCGAGATAAGGACTCAACCCTAAAGCTACAACACTCCAGCCTAAACCGGATAAAGCAAAAAACCCGGCTTCTCGGAGAACTATATACCAGGTTGAACCAAATGCTTGACCAATTAAGATTTTAACAATCAGATAAATACTGCCCTGAGTTAAAGCGATCGCAACTCCTAATAAAGCCAATTCTTCACGCGATCGCAATCTTTGCGCTATGTAACTACCTAATATTGCCCCACCAGCACCAGCTAACAGCGCCGCCTTGCTCATATCGAAGGTAATAGCCAATATTGGCAACAGCAGTCCAACAACTGTTAACCCTAAAGTCGCGCCGTAGAAGCTTCCCAACAATAAACCAAGGGCGCTCCAAGTGGTGTAAGGCAATCCCATTGTCACCAATCCTGGCACACTTAGAGTTAGCAATAACACCAAAAGGCGATCGCGTTGTCGCAATTCGTAATCAATATGGCGTTCTACCCAAACAAAAACGCCAATGGCGATCGCTATCACGCCTCCTAACTTCAACAATCCCCGCCATTTTACTTCTCGGCGAACCAGGCGATAATACTCCAGCACCTCTACGTTCCATGCAGTAACCTGCTCTCCTTTTTTGACAATTACCTCACCACGGCGTACCTTCACCATTACAGGTGGCACTCCAGCAGCAGCCTTTTGAGCGTTTTCTCTAGTTTCTTCTTCATCTTTTTGCAGATTCGGCTTGAGTACAGCTAACAACAGGTTCTTTGCCAAAGGTTGGGCGGATTCTGGTACAAAGGACTGCAATTGCAAACTCACCGCATCCTGTAAGATATTTTTTGGCAGTCCTTGTGGGATGCCTTGGGTGAGAATCCGCTCCGCACTCTGATGGATTCCCATTTGTGTTTTTTCCCACTCCACATCTGATAAATCCAAAAGGAATGATTCTTCGTATACTGCTTCTGGGGTAACAGTCTCTAACTGTAAAAGTTTGGTAGTCGCTTCGGTGTATCTTTTGCGTGTTTGGGAAATTTGGGCAATCAGTAAAGACAAGTTTTTCTCAGAAGTTGTGACGCGGTAAGATTCTAGTTCTGCAACGGCTTGAGTAAAATCAGTACTTTGAGAAAAATCAACTGGCTCTGTTTTCTGTGGTGTTGTGCGCGGTTGACGTTCCTGATTGGGTGCAGCTATAGATGATGGACGGGATGAGGTGGTGGTTTCTCCTGTTCCTTTTTTCTGCTGATTTTTACTATTTTCTACGGCTAATAGCAGTGCTTTCCATTCTGACTCATTGCAAGAGCGGAGATAACGCTGGGTAGAGATGGGCAAAACTACAGAATCAAAAAAAGGAAAAGCTCCAGCAACAGCGCGAATTTCGTTACCATCATCTAGAAGTTGTTGCAAATTTTCGTTGATTTGTTCGTTTATTCGCGCATCCAGCATCAACACTTGTAAGGAGCTTCTACTGACGGCTTTGCGCTCGGCTTCTGTTTTTTTCTGATCTTCGATTTTAGCTGTATAAGGCGCTGTAATGGTTTGGGGCGCGGAATGTCCTACTTGGAGTTGAGTTTGGTTGTAGAATTTTTGTCCAATAACACCTGTAAGAGATAGGATAGCGATCGCTAAAATTACCAAGGAGCGCTGTTCATGTACCCAATCTAAACAGACTGAATAAATACTACTCTTAGTTTTGACCGATTTTGCCTTTGACTGGAGCGCTTTTTCTTGTTTTCGACGAGCGCTTTTCTCATTGCTTTTGGATAAAAATAAGATTACATTCTTCAGGAAAGTCCTTAAAAGTTGCTTTCTATCGCTTTTACTTTTGGGACTTCTCATTAACTTTCCTTTACGGCGTAGTCCTTTGTACTGTCGCCGCCAGTGAGTCAATTGCTGGGTTAAGAACTGCAAAAATTCCTGCATTTTCATTATCTCTGCCTGCAATTGCCTACTTTGATAGCTCAAAAAAAGACAATCATCAGGGAAATTTGATCTGCTACTATTGCAACTACGGTGACGGAGGCTAATTAAAGCTGATTTGCCACAATAGCTACCGACAGAATCTGTCCGAGGTTTGCTGAAAAGTTCTAGTATATAAGACTAGTACACTATAGCAATGGGCAAAAGCCCCTTGTCTAGTTAATTGAGATGGTAGCTGGATTTAAGTCAAGCTGTCCTAATGTTTTATGAAGCTAATTTTGAGAGTTTAGTACCCGCACCATTTTTCGGTAGAAATAGGATTAACGCGATCGAATAACGCGGGGAGCTGCGTAAACTGAAAGCAAAGCCTCCTCACATTCCTGTGTTAACTCTCTGGGATTTAGGTCAATCTCATACACTCCTGACCACACCGCCACAAATGCATCGGTCAATTTTAACATTTGGGAAAAGCTAGTTAATCCCCATGCTGGAGAATTTCTTTGCAAGAGCAAGACTTGCCAATTTACAGGAATTCCGCCTATACCGTTATATGCTCCTGATAAAGCACCAGTAATTGCACCTGTAGCCTGTGAGCTTAGAGATGTAGCATCTTGCACTTTAGAATTGCCATTGTGAGTAGCCTGCAAAACTGCAAGGCGAAAGTCTTCTAAGGTACTTAAAAAGCAGTAAAATGCCATAGCAATAGTGTTACTGAGTTTTTCTTCCCTAGCAAACTCAGCTTGCGCCCTTGACAATCCCGCCCCTTGCTCTAATAAATTCTGGACTTTTAATAATTTGTTTGGTATCGATGTTGGTGTTTCACCAAGAAAAGAAATTGTTTGTGGGATGAGGGTTAGAGGGTCGAGTTTTTCAGTTAGGGCAAGAGATATCGCATAAGCTACCGCGAGTGTTCCATCCCTTACTACTGGGTCATCTTCCCAAATTTTGAGTACACGCAGCAAGTTTTGTCGCAACTTAATCGGATTTTCATGAAAAAAAAGTGCTACTGGTAATGTGGCAATAATTATTTTTATCGATATATCATCAGCTGCTGCTAAATGAAGAGATTCTTGCTGCTGACGTGCTATCCAATCATCTAAATCTAATTTACCCAAGTTAATTAAACTCTCAGTACCCAGAATCGCCATTCTGCCTAAATCTAGGTAACTCTGAGACTGTATTTTACCATCAGATGTTAAATTTCCCCCCAGAAAGGCTCCGAGGAAAGTACCTCTAAATCGACTTATAGGAGAGTAACGCATAGAATTTTGGATTTTGGGTTGCACCTTTGGTGCGCTTCTAGCGTAACTTAGATTTGGGATTGAATAATTTAATTCCAAATCTAAACTCTAAAATCGATTCATTTTTCATTCTTTACGTTTCATTTTTTCTTAAATGATTTACCAAAGCTTGTAAGCCCAACAAGTAACTTTGAACACCAAAACCACTTATTTGCCCGATCGCAACTGGGGCGATGTACGAATGATGGCGAAAATCTTCCCGGCGGTAAATATTACTCAGATGTACTTCGACTGTGGGCAAGTTAACAGCCGCGATCGCATCTCGCAATGCCACACTTGTGTGAGTATATGCCCCGGCATTAATCAAAATTCCTTGATGTTGTCCTAATGCTTCATGAATAGTATCTACTAAAATTCCTTCATGATTTGATTGCAAGGGAAAAACTTTCGCCTGTAACTTGAATCCTTCTTCTTCTAACAGGCGGTTAATTTCAGCTAGTGTCAACGAACCATAAATTCCTGGTTCTCGCTGCCCTAGCAAATTCAAGTTTGGCCCATGCAGTGCCAGAATGCTTAAGGGTTGTAATGTCGAGTTCAGCACTTTGGCTCTAGTGGCGACGACGCGAGCGATCGTTTACAGGAATCGGAATCAGTTCCGGTTCCGGTTCAGCCTCTGGCCCTAACAGGCTTTCAATCAGCCTGCGTGCTAATTCCTTAAGCTTTTCCAGCACCTTTTCTATATAGTCCATGAACTGAATGCTCCTGAGATACTACCTCAAATTTTGATTAACAGGTACGCAGAAAATGGCACATTGTCGTACCTCTGGCTTCCAACCGGGCACAGACACAATCCCGTATTTGGGACATAAGCCACTTCTAAAATTTGGCGTTGTGTTCTCCCTTACTTTTTAGAGTATCACACTTGCAACCTACAGAACTGCATCCTATCAAGGATGAATATCAAGGGTCAAGAGTTTAAAGCTCGGACTTTGGACTCTTGACTACGAATTTTAGATTTACGATAGTGTAGCGTCAAGCCTGCGGCATGGCTTCTCTACGAGACACTACGCGTAGCTCGCTTTTCCGTAGGAGTACGCTTAGAGCAACGTAGGAGCGTCTTTTAGATTTTAGATTTATTTCGCCTACAAGAGGGAGCCACTGCGGTGGACGGGTTCTCCGGCATAAAGCAAGTGGCATCAGGGTATGAACCCCAAAATTTTTTTAATCCAAGTTGCGCTGGAAGCGCACCAAAGGTGCGACCCAAAATCCAAAATCAGTTGACTTACAGTTAGCCTTCTGTGACTTTCTTTTTCGCAGCCGTCGTTGACTTAGCAGTTGACTTACCTGTTGACTTAGATTTGGAATTCGTTGATTTAGTCGTTTTGCGAGTTGATTTCGCTGTCGATGCCTTAGCTGCCAATAAGTTAAGCGCCTCAGTCAGGGTTATATCTTCTACAGTTTGACCTTCTGGAATACTCACATTAGTTTTGCCATGCTTGATGTAAGGACCATAAGGGCCATCGTAGATGTTAATTGTTTCCCCGTCCTCTGGATGTGGACCCAATTCGCGTAAGGCTGCCTTGGACTTGCTGTTGGTGGAACTACGTCCCTTTTTGGGTTCGGACAATAATTCTAATGCACGTTCCAGGCTAATTGTCAACACATTGTCAGCAGCTTTCAGGGAACGGTAATCTTTCCCTTCCTTACCCTGGTCATGAACCACATAAGGGCCAAAACGTCCCAAACTTGCTTGGATTTTGCCCCCAGTAACTGGATGAACTCCCAATGTTCGGGGTAGTGCCAACAGACCAACAGCCATTTCCAGGGTAACGGTTTCTGGGGTGACACCCTTGAGTAGAGAAGCTTGTTTCGGTTTGGGGTTTTCGTCGGTTTTATCGCCCAATTGGACATAAGGCCCATAAGCACCAATTTTCACATAAATCGGTTCGCCAGTTTCGGGATGCCGACCTACCTGGTCAGGGCCTGTGATTTTTTGTCGCAGCAAAACTTCTACCTGTTTGGGGTCGAGGTCTGCTGGTGTCAAGTCTTTGGGAATTGAGGCGGTGATTACCCCCTCACCATTTGTAACTTCAATGTAGGGGCCATATTTACCAATGCGGACTTTGGCATCTAGATTCTCCAGTTCTACAGTCCTAGCTGTGGTGGCATCAATTTGACTTTCCCGTTCTTTTACCAGGGTTTCCAACCCTTTCTCTCCCAGATAGAATTTCTGCAAGTAGGGTAGCCATTTCGCTTCACCTGTGGCAATGTCATCAAGGGTTTGCTCCATCTTCGAGGTAAAACTAGGATCAACGATGTCTGGGAAATGTTTTTCCAGCAAGTCGGTGACGGCGAAAGCGGTGAAGGTAGGAATGAGAGCGTTACTCACCAAATGGGCATAACCTTTGTCGATGATCGTACCAATAATGCTGGCGTAGGTACTGGGACGACCGATACCTTCACTCTCTAAGGTTTTCACCAAAGAAGCTTCGGTGTATCTAGCTGGCGGTTGAGTTTCATGCCCAACTGCTTCTAAATCTGTACAATTCGGATGATCTCCCACTTTCAAATTCGGCAAAATTACTTCCTGGTCTTCCAGTGCTGCTTCTGGGTCATCTGAACCTTCGACGTAAGCACGTAAATATCCAGGAAATTCAATCCGTTTGCCAGAGGAACGGAATCCAGCATCCTCAACTTGTAATTGCACGCTAATTTGAGTTTGGCAGGAATCAGCCATTTGACAGGCGACAGTCCGCTTCCAAATCAAATCGTAAACGGCAAGTTCTCGACCGCCCAAACCAGTTTCTTGGGGGGTGCGAAAGGTGCTACCGGCTGGACGAATTGCTTCGTGCGCCTCTTGTGCGCCTTTGGATTTAGTGGTGTATTGCCGGGGTTGGGGACTGAGGTATTGTTGACCGTAAAGCTTTTCTACAGAACTCCGAGCAGCTGCGATCGCTTGATCTGACAAATGCACCGAATCTGTCCGCATATAGGTAATATACCCTTGTTCGTACAAATTCTGGGCAACGCGCATCGTATCGCGGGCTGAGAGGCGCAGTTTCCGGTTAGATTCTTGTTGCAGTGTCGAGGTGGTAAACGGTGGCGACGGCTTGCGCGTCACTGGACGTTCTTCCATCTCGGTAACACTCCAGGTTTTCCCAGTTAGGCGTTCCTTGAGGGCTACCGCTTGGTCTTCGTTGAGCAACAAGACATTGCGACCTGCGGTAATTTGTCCGGTTGTTGCGTCAAAATCGCTACCGTTAGCAATTTTGGTTCCTGCCAATGTTACCAACTGAGCAGCAAAGGGGGTTTTTTCCTTTGACAGACTGGCTTTCAAATCCCAGTAAGTGCCCTCATGGAAAGCGCGGCGTTGGCGTTCTCTTGTGACTAAAAGCCTCACGGCTACAGATTGTACCCGCCCAGCAGATAATCCCCAGGCGATTTTTTTCCATAGCAGTGGAGACAGCGTATATCCCACAAGTCGATCTAAAATCCGCCGCGTTTCTTGGGCGCGAACCAACTGCTCATCGATTTGGCGGCAGTCCTTCAGAGCTTTTTTGATCGCCTCTTGGGTAATTTCGTGAAACACCATCCGCTTAGTTGGAACTTTCGGCTTCAGCAATTGGTATAAATGCCAACTAATGCTTTCACCTTCCCGGTCTTCGTCCGTTGCCAGAATCAGTTCATCTACATCTTTAAGGGCTTCTTTAAGCTGGGTGACAATTTTCTTTTTGTCTTTCGGGACAACATATACCGGTTCAAAGTCGGCGTCCACATTTACCCCTAGCTGCGCCCATGTTTCCCCCTTGACGGCAGCAGGAATTTCACTAGCCGACTGGGGTAAGTCACGCACATGACCCATAGACGCTTCCACCCGATAGCCTGCTGGCAAGTAGTTGCGAATGGTACGAGCTTTGGTTGGAGATTCGACGATGACGAGAGTTGACATGGAAATTTCAATAAAAAGAATAGCTACTAAGCTAAACAGTCAAATTGAGGTAATTTTTGCAAATTGTCAAGATAAAAGGTCGCGCTTAGGGCGGTGACTTAATCCTCACATAAACTGTCTGCTTGGGAGAAAATCCCCTGAACTTGTGGCCCAGTCTGTCCCAAAGGATAGAGAAGGCTACGCTGGGTGTGAATTTCCAGCTATTTCAATCTTTAACTTATCTAACGCATAATTGGCGACTACAGTTTTAAAATTTGGGGAATGGGGGAATGGGGAAGAAGCAAGGGAGCAGGGGGCAGGGGGAGATGAGGGAGATGAGGGGGAATTATTTAACAAGTTTCTTTCCCAATTCCCACTTTCATATAGCTTGTGCCAAAATTAAACCAAATTTGAGAGCAAAAGCGAAGTGGAGTTTGTATCCATCTCAGGAAAGCAAAACTATAAAACCAATTCGTCAAGGTGATGTAATTTTACTGCCTGTGCAGCAAATTGAAGGACAAAAAATACCTCACTTAACTTTGGTAGAAGGCGAAGTTACGGGGCATAAGCATCGCATTACTGAGGGAAATGCCGAATTATACGATCAAGATAGCACACTGTATTTGCGTGTGTTTTCAGAGTCGGCATTACTAGCTCATGAGGAGCATAAAGCTATTTCTATTCCCCAAGGTGCCTGGATGGTGAAAATTCAGAGGGAATACGAGCCTGAAGGTTGGCGATATGTCGCTGATTGAAAAGTTAACGCCTGAGCAAGAGGCTTTGATTTCAGTTTATCGGGAAAAGTGGAGAGCGATCGCGCTTTCAACTGAGCGTATTGATAAAGAAAAAGCGGCGGAAGTCGTTAAAGCTGCATATACAGCGATCGGTAAACAACAGCCGGAAATTATTTTTTGTGACAGTCCTTATGCAGGTTTGAAAATTATTCTTAAAAAACGAAATAATAAATTAAATTCGAATAACATAAATTTAAATAATAATTTAATTAGCTATATTTCTACAGCTTTAGTTAATAAAAGTTCAAAAATATTATATCAACTAGATAAGCAGGTTATTAGGCAATTAACTATTTTTAGACTAGATTTTATTATATCTGAATATGTATTTGAAAAAAAATCAAAATTCAAAATTCAACCTAAGATGAATTTAGATCGTCTTTGGTTAAAATCACAAAAGTTGGCTAGTGATTGTTGTTGGTTAGATTTTTATATATCTGTATTAAATTGTTCTTACAGCAAAATAAGATGGAAAACCTTACAGTCTCTATCAAGATTTTGTGGTTGGATTTCTCCATTTGAAAACCTTTGTATTATCTGCGATCGCCCCCTTCACCTGCGCTTCGACAATGAAAACCGCCTCCACGCTGAAGGTGAACCCGCTATTGAATTTACCGATGGATATAGCCTCTACTCCTACCACGGTGTAACCTTGCCTGAAAAATACGGTAAAATCCACCCGCAGCAATGGCAAGCTGAATGGCTTTTGACAGAAGAAAACGCCGAACTACGGCGAGTGTTAATTCAGGGTATTGGTTACGCCAGAATTTGCCAAGAATTGCAAGCTATTGAATTAGATACTTGGCAAGAATACACTCTATTAAAAATTGATGCTGATGTTGATGAAGAATCAATTCATTTACTAAAAATGACTTGTCCTAGCATAAGCTTTATTCACGCCTTGCGAGTTCCACCGAATATGAAATCAGCGCGTGAGGCAATTCGCTGGGTGAATTGGGATGTAGATCCAGAAGAATTTGGTGTGCAAACATAGCTGCTTCAGTGACTTTCCCTATTTAGAATCATACTAAAAAAGTGTAAGACTTATTTTTTCAACCATACACAAAACAAAAGACACAAAGTATTAACTTGCATCTTATTTTAATATTAAAAAATTAGAAAGCAATAAGATTCGGTTAAGGTTTTTTGATGGAAATTCTAGATCGCAAAGACGCGATAATATCAAGTTCGCATAATTAGTTATAATTCCCACAGTCATTGCACCTCACCCCCAACCCCTCCCCGCCTGCGGGGAGGGGAGACAGCGCGTAGCTTTGGCGTGGTGGGGTTATTCGGGTTTAATAAGTAATCAAGCGAACATGATATAAATCATCACAAAGGCGCGATAAATCGCCGTCTCTTGCCTTAACCGAACAGTATTGAATTAGAAAGTGAATGTGGTTCTCACTGTACCAATGACGATATCATCGTTTTGATTATTATGATCTGGCGCTGTTAGCCAGATAACTCCTGGGGTGATGCTGATATTGTCACTCAGCTTATATTGATAGAAACCTTCAATATGATATGAAGTGTCTGGATCTTTATTTATACCTGCATTGCTGAGAGAGCCGCTCACGCTGGTAACTTTAGGTTCCATACCCACAATGATGCCTGCAATGTTACCTGTTTTCCCAAGATCGGGGAAAGCCAGTGTGACGGCATAGTTCCAGATGTCAGCATCGCCAGGAGTAACCGAAAGGACGCGAGCTTTGGTCAAGCCAGCCCAACCGCCAATCACGAATTTTGAGCTAGGTTGAAAGGATGCTTCTATACCGTAGGAGTTACTAGAAGCATTCTCCAATATGTCATTAGCGTTATTGCTACCACCACTACCATTGGCAAAAAAAGTATTTTTGTAGGCGTTAAGGTAGGTCAAACCGAGGGTAATTTGGTTGCTAGGCTTAACAGTTAACTGTGCCATAGCACCATAAGCACCATTGAATAGTCCAGAGCCTAGTTGAGGGTTAGCAGCATCATTCGCTAAATACCCCAAGCTTAGTTCGAGCTTATCACTGAACTCGTGTTTGATTCCGATACCAGTACCATTGACTAGATAATAAATTGGGTTGCGAGTCCCAAATTGGGAAAGGGCACCGCTACCACCGTCCCCATCTAAGTATGGGTTGACTGTATTAGTGAAATCATCAATTGCACCTGCATTTGCTTCCAGAGTGACGCCTGTTTTATTACCGAGAGGGAACTGATACAAGAGTGCGTCTATCACAACTCCGTTACTGTTATTACCACCAGCAAATCGGAAGTCACCTTCTGGTGTAAAGGTAGCAGTCTGAGAGAAGGGGTCTAGGTTTGTTGCCTGAAGTCGTGTTCTGAGTAAATCTTTACCAGTGAAACTGGTGTCGAGGTTCAGACGCACCCGATCTGCAAGGACAGCATTTTGGTTGACTTCTTGACCATTAACTGTATTACCACTTACAACACTTGCGATCGCTATTACGACTTCACCATTCAACTTGGTTGTAGTTGAGAACTGATTCGCCTCCAATTCAGCAGTTTTAGCTTCTACTGCATCTACACGACCTCGGAGTGTCGCCAGTTCTGCTGAAAAATCTGCTTGCAGCTTTTGTAATGTTGCTAAATCTTGTTTGTTAACTAAATCGCTTGTGGCTGTAGCAATAAGTTCGTTAACGCGATCGAGACAAGCATTCAAACCAGCAGCAAACTCATATCGCGTTAATGCGCGATTACCACGATAAGTACTATTTGGGTATCCTGCAATACAGCCATAGCGCTCAACTAACGACTGCAATGCTTGGAATGCCCAGTCAGTAGGTTGTACATCAGAAAATTGAGATACGGAAGTAACTTGCCCTGTTATGTGAGTGTTTGTGTCTGGACTAGCTAAAACTTGCGGTTGATTGATTTCAGACGTAGCGGATGTTTCACCTGCAAATGCAGCAGTACTCACAAATAGCATTGCACAGCAAACTGCTGGACTAACTAGCAGATATTTACAGAAATTTTGCATTTTTCTCCTCACACTGATCTTCAATTCACACCCAAAGCACGTTTTTTTAACGTGTATTTCATGCAAATATTTGTCAGTAATATTATCAGAAATAGACAACCTTTCTAACAAAAAAAGTCAAGAAATCCTAATTATTCAAGGAAAACTAAATTGCAGAGGACTGTACCATCTGACAAAGTTTTGTTGTTACTCATTACACAGGAAACTGAGAATGATATTATGTGTTGGTAATGAGAATGAGAATTATTATAGTCTAAAATTTAGAATAAGTCTCATAGACTTGCATCCATTTTGAGGAGGAAAACACCGTGACGATCAATGGCAAAGGGCTGATCGCAGGAAGGCAAAGAAGCGGCATCTTGTCCATGATGACTCTACTAATGTTGTCAATGATTACTGGCTGTAGCCAATCGAATCCGAATCAGGGAACAATACCTGAACAGTCGCCGCAAGCACAGGCGACTGTATCCACCCCAGTAGCGCAGTTAGGAAAAACTAAAGTTGTGACGACATTTTTGCCGATATATTTGTTTACTAAGGCAGTAGCTGGGAATGTGGCAGATGTAGAAATTCTAGTGCCGCCTGGTACGGAGGTACATGAATACCAAGCGACACCCGAAAATGTCAAAGCGATCGCAACTGCGAATGTGTTAGTAAAAAATGGTTTAGGTTTAGAGGGATTTCTGGAAAATACGGTCAAAAATGCTCAAAATACTAAATTAGCTGAAATTGATGCCAGTAAGGGTATTAAACCCTTAAATGAAATTTCACCTGTTGTAAAAACAGCGAAGGAGGAAGAAGACCACGAACACGCCCAAGGTAATCCTCATGTTTGGTTAGATCCAGTTTTGGCAAAACAACAGGTAACTAATATTCGGGATGGATTAATTGCTGCTGACCCGGCGAATAAAGTCACTTACGAAGCAAATGCTGCGGCTTATATTAAAGAATTAGAAAGTTTAAATAATGAATTTCAACGGACTTTACAAAAAACTCCTAGTTGCACCTTTATTACCTTTCATGATGCGTTTCCATATTTAGCAAAACGCTATAACCTCAAGCAAGTTGCTGTGGTACAAATTCCTGAAGATCAACTTTCACCGACTGATGTGCAAAATGCCGTCAATGCTGTTAAAAAGTACAAAGTTAAAGCTTTATTTAGTGAACCAGGAGTAGATAACAAACTCCTAAGTAGCCTCTCCAAAGACTTGAAATTAACTTTGCGTCCTCTGGATTCCCTGGAAACTGGCGAAACAGATCCACAGCATTATTTCAAGGCAATGAAAGCTAACTTACAAATTTTGGAAACGTCGTGTAAATAGGTTTTTCATTTGTCCTTTTTCATTTGTCCTTTGTAAAAAATAATGACCAATGACCAATAATTAATGACTAATAACCAATGATTAATGATTAAGAACCAATGACTAATGATATTGCTATTTTAAAAGTAGAAGGATTAACTGTCTATCAAGGTAGTTATTTAGCTGTTCGAGATGTTTCTTTTGAATTATTGCCAGGAACAGATACAGCCATAGTTGGTCCCAATGGTGCTGGTAAAAGTACTCTGGTAAAAGCGGTTTTAGATTTGATACCTCGAAGTGCTGGTACGATTGAAATATTCGGTCGTCCAATTGCAAGGTTGGGGCGTTTGCGTCATTTGTTGGGTTATATGCCGCAAAATTTCATCTTTGACCGCAGCTTTCCTATTTCTGTTAGCGAATTGGTGGGTCTGGGATGGGCAAAGGAAGGAAAAAAGGGAGATTTATTTTTCTCCAAGTTGTGGAGACAAGACCGAGAAAAATCGGCAGCAGTAGGAGAAGCTTTACGGCGAACCGATGCTTATCATTTACAGCATCAAGCTATTGGGACTCTTAGCGGTGGCCAACTTAAGCGGGTGTTGTTGGCTTATTGTTTGGTAATGTCTCGAAAACTGTTGGTACTCGATGAAGCCTTTGCTGGTGTTGATGTGCAAGGTTCAGCAGATTTTTACGCTTTGCTAAATGAATTAAAGCGAGAGGAGGGTTGGACGGTATTACAAGTTTCCCATGATATTGATATGGTAAATCGCCATTGCGATCGCGTGCTTTGCCTGAACCAAAGCATTGTTTGTACTGGTAAACCGGAAATTGCCCTTTCACCGCAAAACCTGTTAGCAACATACGGTCCAGGTTTCAGCCGTTACCAGCACCAACATTAAAGTTTATAAATATGGATTTCTTCAATGATTGTCAGATATCTTGGCTTGCGATCGCCAGTAGTAATGACTTGGTAAGCTTGTTAACATTCCCTTTCATGCAGCGTGCGATCGTCGGTGCTGTGTTAATGGGAATACTTGGCGGGATGTTGGGCAGTTTTGTCACCTTGCGCCAGTTGTCCTTTTTCAGCCACGCCGTTGGTCATGCAGCATTAGTAGGTGTGGCGTTAGGTGTACTACTCCAAATAAATCCGACTTGGATGCTGTTACCTTTTACCTTGGTTTTCGGCGTTATTGTCCTCTACTTCATCGACAAAACCGATTTAGGTAGCGATAGCGTCCTTAGCATAGTGCTATCTGGGGCATTAGCGATCGGTGTAATTCTCACTAGCCTGATTAAAGGATATCGTGGCAACTTGATGGCTGTGCTGTTCGGGGATATTCTAGCGATCGATACCATAGATTTGATTTTGACGCTGCTAGTACTTGTAGGAGGTAGCATATTTTTACTATCAACCTTGCGACAGCAAATTTTATTGACCCTTAACCCTGATGTCGCACAAGTCCAAGGCGTTCCCGTCCAATTGTACCGCTATGTATTTGTGGTTTTGCTTTCACTCGCCGTTGCCGTAGCGATTAAAGCTGTCGGCGTTTTACTGGTGAACGCCTTTTTGGTTATTCCCGCCTCTACTGCCAAACTGATGAGTCACCACTTTAGCCGCTTTCTAGTCATATCAGTGATAGTTGGTTCCATCAGCAGCATTGCTGGCATCATTGTCTCTGGTATTTTCAACCTTGCTTCTGGCCCAAGTATTGTTCTTGTCCAATTCCTGCTATTTATAGCTGTTTTCATCTGGTTTAAGTTGAATTTGAAAGCCGCATAAATCTTTTTTCTCCAACCCCTTGCTATATTTTGGGATGTTTGCTACATTTATTAATCGTGGCTCACAAAAGCCCCAGCCGGGATAGCTCAGTTTGTAAAGCAGAGGACTGAAAATCCTCGTGTCACCGGTTCAAGTCCGGTTCCTGGCATCATCAAAAAACCCTTGATATCTAACGATATCAAGGGTTTTTTGGTTTCTAATCCCTGAAAAATAGAGGATAAATGTTCTAATGTTTATGCCATTTTTGGACGTTTTTGAATACCTTTAGATACAAAAGTGGTGTAAATATTCTCCTTTGGAGACGCTACGCGAACGGGAAGCAAGCTACGTTCCTCAGGCCAACCTACGCAGTTTAATGGTTTTGGCGCTAACCCAAGCGTATTAAGCTATGAATGCTCAAAAAATACTCAAAGTGCTGTATTAAATACAAAAAGACCAGCCTCCCACAGCTGGTCTATAAAATATTTATTTTGCGTTGTCTTCTCAAGAGAGTTAAAACCCAATTGCGCGTTCCCAAAATGCAACGGGCAACTTTTCTTAACAATATTGTAACAGTCAACACAGATTTTTCAGGAATATTCATCAAAAAAAGATATTAGCAAAGCTTAAAAGCCTCTATCTATTAGGAGAATTCAGCAGAACGCAAGGTATATATAGACTGACAAGGCGAGAGGCAGAGGAAGCAGAAAAGAAATGACCAATACAACCCTTGGAGAGGCTGCGCCCTAAGCGGAGCTATGCCGCAGTACGACTACGCGGTAGTTGAATCTCGACTTCGCTCGATTTCCGCGCAGTCGAAACTCAGTACAAGTGACTAATGACTAATGACTATTTGTGGTTTTCCCCAAAGGATGCTTTCCTGCTTGTAAATCGCAATTCCCGGTTTTGCTCCTTTGGGTTTGTAAACGTGTTTTGGCTGGGTGTAAACTATTGGCACTTGCTCACTCTGACGAGCGCGACTGTAGTAAGCAGCAAGATTAGCGACAAATTGCAAATCAGCTTCTTCTGCCACAGCACCGGGTTCTAGACGTAGTAGCAGATGACTCCCTGGAATTTCTTGAGCGTGGAACCAGATGTCATAATCCCCAGCTACACGAAAAGTTAATTGGTCATTTTGGCGATTATTGCGGCCGATTAATACTTCAAAGCCACTGGGGGTAAGGTAACGATGAAAGTTGGTGCTAGGAGGTTCGTTTGCACTCCTACTGCGATATTCTGGATCTTCTAGATACTTTTGTCCAATCAACTCTTCACGGATTTCTTCTAAAGCTCGTAAATCTTCTGATGTTTTGTAAGTGTCTATCTGAGCGATCGCAGCTTCTACTTGTTCTAAATACTCAATTTCTGTCTGCACTTCCAATAGTAGGGGTTCCACGGCAGCACGAGCGCGTTTGAGTTTTTGGTGCTGTTTGTAAAGACTTTGGGCATTTTGAACAGCATTTTTATCTGGCAACAGAGCGATCGCTACTGGCAAATTTGTATCAAAATCAGCAAGGATAATTTCTTTCATCCCTGGTTCCCAGTTTTGCAGGTGAGCCATCAATAAATCAGCTTTTTGTCGATACTCATCAGCTTGATCTGATTGCTGCAAGCGCGTTTTAAAGGTTTGAGCCTTGTTGCGTAATTTCACCAGAATATTATTTAATTTCTGACTCAACTGATGGCGCAATTGAGAAAATAACTGTTGGTCAATTTGGTTACTGTAGTAATGGTTGAGCAACTCCTGGATATTTTTGACTTTTTCCACCACACCCCAACCCATTACGGTGTAACCATCTTTTGTCCAAGCGGGTTGAAATTTCTTGGAATCCAAAGCTTGCAGCCATTCTTGCCAACGCTCAAACAATCTTCGCCAATCGTCGGGGTTGAGAGTATCGGTAGATGTTTCTGGTGCGATATTTGCTTCTAACAGCATTAAATCTAGCAATGCTGCACTCAAACCACTATAACTTTTCAGTAATTGCCGCTTGATTGCTCCTGGTACTAAACTTACCCGTTCTTGCCAACGTTCTTGGGATTCGCTCAAACTGGGGACAGTTCCAGTCAGTTTTGGTGGTGTTTCATAAGGTTGTCCAGTTTGGATGGGACGGACACTAGATTGTTGCTGACTGACTTGATGGGCGGCAGTGATAATTATATTGTTAGCGTCGGTGAGAATGACGTTACTATATTTACCCATGATTTCTGCATAGACATGATACAGGGCGCTTTCTCCGGGACGACGGGCAAATTGTAAATCGATAACACGCTCCCAAGGTGCGATCGCTTCAATACCCACCAATGCCAAACCACCCAATTGGTGTATTAGTTGTTGGCTAAAGGTAAAGGTATCTGGCGATCGCGGTGGCGGATCGCCAATACAAATATGGGCAGCTTGGGGATGCCAAGAAATCTGTAACCAATCACGCTGTTTCAGGGTGCGTAATGCTATGGCAATAGTATAGCGATCGCGCTGATAAACCTGTTCTGTCCGCGAGGGCAGCCAGTTAGCGCGTAGTTCGCTACAAGTAGCTGTAAGGGTGGTGAAGTCAACTGGTTGCATAGCCATTCGCGTTCAAAGGTCGATGCTCAGTATACTTCCATCATCTCTAATATTGATATTAATGTAGGCATAAATATGCTCCCGCAAAAAATGTAGAGACGCAAAATTTTGCGTCTCTCTAGAGAATTTATCGGTTGTGTAAAATGATTTTATCTGGGTGTATTAAGTTGCTTGAAGCCCTATTTAACAAGCAATGCAGGTTCTTTTGCTGATGGTTCTAACAATTGGGTGTAAAGTTCACTCAACTGAGTTGCGACACCATGCCAACTAAATTGGCTTTCAGTACGCTTTCTGCCAGCTTTACCCAATTCGTCTCGCCACTCTGGATTAAAGAGAATTCGGTCAATAGCAGACGCAAAAGCACCTACATCTTGTGGTGGTGCTAATAAACCAGTTTGTTCATTAACTACAGTAAATTGAAGTCCACCGACATCACTAGCCACAACCGGCGTACCGCTTGCCATCGCTTCGATCGCAACCAGTCCAAATGGTTCGTAGTGACTAGGAACAACGCAGACATCGGCAGCAGCGTAATAAGTTGGTAAAATATCTTGACTGAGACGACCAGAGAAGATGGTCAAGTCAGTGATTCCTAATTCGTGGACGATTTGCTCAATGCGATCGCGTTCTATGCCGTCGCTGTTACCTGGAGTACTACCACCGCCAATAATTAGCTTGAGATTCTTCGAGTCGCGTAGTTCAGACTCGTTGACTGCACGCACTAGGGTTTCTATACCTTTGCGTTGGTCAAAACGCCCTACATATAATACAACTTTGGCATCTTTGGCAATTTCCAGTTCAGCCCTGGCTGCTTCTCGCCCAATGGAACCAAAACGCTGAATATCTGTACCACAGGGGATAATATCGATATTGCCTTCAGTGGAAACTAGCGATCGCATGTGTTGCTGTTCTTGCGGACTGGTCGCTACAATTCGCTCTGCTGTTTCTAACACCTGTTTTTCTACTGCCAATCGCTGACTAGCAATCAGAGGAATATTTTCTATAGTGTTGTATTTGACTGCTCCTAATGAGTGATAGGTGTGAACCTGTTTACTCCCTTGGATTTTCTTTAACTGCATCCCCACCCAACTAGAGAGCCAATAATTAGTGTGAACTAACTCATATTGAATCTCATTTTTTACCTGAAATTTGAGGAAATTCTCCACAAATTCTGGCAAATATTCAAAAATTTCATCTCGCGGCACAAACTCAAGGGGCCCAGCTTTTAAACGAATAGTTCGGCAATTGTCGCTATGTTCAACAATCGAATCTTGCTCCAGACTAGCCTTGCGGGTAAACATATCAACTTGCCATCCCAGCTGCGCTAGTGCTTCACCCACTTGGCGCACATAAACATTTTGTCCCCCAGCTTCTTCTTTCCCTATTTCAATCGCCGGGTCTCCGTGGACGGAAATCAAGGCGATACGTTTTTCGGTGGTAGAGTTCATAGTTTGTGTGTTGCTGATTTTAACAAAGCTCTAGCCTGTTTCAAGTACGTGTATAACACACTTACTTGAATTGTTGAGAAACTTTGATTAATATTTATTTTAATTTAATACACCTAATATTTTTTTACATCTTCTGCCAGAAGTATAATTTTAAGTTAAGTATTTATATTTAATTTCTTTAGATAGAGGAAAATTTATACCTCATATTTCATACTTTTGATAGATAAAACTTATAGTTTTTCACCTTGTTTTATGAATATCTAATTCAAAGGTGAGTTTGACAAATTGACAGCAGAAATTAGTAGTTAGAAGTTATATTCATCATGCCAAAATCCCACCCACAAAGAGATAAGATTTTTGATTTTTCTGGTAAATGTAAGCAACTACCCCACTAAAAAATCGACTCCAAAGTTAAATAGGTCTTAATTTTTGGTGTCAAAATTGATAAATATTTTTGTTTTTAGCTAAGTAGCTAGCTGGCAATTATGTGATTTTCTCAACCTGAAAAGTGTGATTAACATTTGTTGCCTATAAATAAAAAACTCTATTAATTCTCTTTGGCTCTATCTTCAGGTATAATCTATAACTAGAAAATCACTTACTTCTGACATTGAAGTTAAAAGCAGTTATAGGACTCATATTTGATTTCTAAAAAAATTCACTACAACTAAAAGAGGTTTCTTGACTATTGACTTTTGCTTCTTGCCTCCTACACAAATAATTATGGCTACGCCACGCTGCGCGAACAGTAATCAAAACGGATTGCTATAGCACAGTTAACTCACCACGTTGAACTCAAGTTGTATTAAGTAGTGATAATAACTGTTAAATATTGATGCAAAATCGGGTAATTTATTGAATTTGCTTCGAAAAGTTTCAGATTATATTTTCAATCATTAATAAATTTCAGGAGCAAATCAGGTGTTTACTTCAACCTTACTCGCTGCTGCAACTACACCCCTGCAATGGAGTCCGACAGTTGGACTGATTATCATTATTGCTAATATCATTGCCATTGCCTTTGGGAAATCGACCATCAAATATCCCAATGCAGAACCAGCACTACCCTCATCTAATCTTTTTGGTGGTTTTGGTTTACCAGCCCTTTTAGCAACCACTGCCTTTGGTCATATCTTAGGAGTGGGCGCTGTTTTAGGGCTGCATAACCTGGGAAGAATTTAGATTCTTGCCCAAGTTAGCCTTTATTTGATGATTCTTTTGTCTCCAGCATTGAGCCAGAGAGTTAATTCTCTGGCTCTTCTTTATAGATAAATTGTCTAATATTTTCTAGATTGCTTCTTAAATTCTCATGTGTATCTAACTCTTAACAAATGTCCACTCAAGTACCTTAATGGGGGCTTTTTGTAGCGCTTGAGTTAGTTGGGCACTGCTGTCAAATTTCACCTGGGAGAGGTCGCAGGCTTCGACGTTGACCGTAAATTTATCGTTTTGGAAGGGCCAGGGTTTGACAACAACCAAGTTATCACTGCGCTGCATGATGTCATAGCGCTCACCTTCAGGGCCCTTGCTAATTTCTAGAAACCGCTCATCGTCAGGTAGTTCTTGCTGACATAAGATGAGAGAAAGGCGATCGCACCACTGCATAAACGCATAAGCTGCATCAACTTCCTCCTTCTCAATGCCCAGTTCCTTGCGCCAACGTTGCTGGTTTTGAAGTTGCTCATCCAAAAGTTTGTCTAGTTTGGAACCCTTACCCCGGCTTCCCTCATTTAGACGGCTAATGTGCATGGAAATCAATAAAGCTACCCATCGTCCACGGTAAAGGGCATTCTTTGCCAAATCAGCCAATTTCTGTACCCCAGCATCTACATCGGCATTTGAGGACAGCATGAAGTCCTTTGGCGCACCGGCTTCAGTAAGAATATCTTCTTCCCACTCTTTCTCTAAATCATCGTGATGAGAAATTGCAGCGATGGTTTCATATAATCTTACTGGCGCATCTTTACGTCGCCATTGCCCCGCCAGTTGAGCTGCTAATAAAGCATGGGCACGATGGTAAATGACTTCCCAACCATTTGGGGTAGCGTTGACAATCACAAATTAATCTCCTGATTCTTAGTTTTAATTTTGAGTTGAATCTGAATTCAGAAACGTCAGGCTAGATATTGAAGAGGCAATCGCTCTGAATTCTTCAGTGTGACTTATGATTACACCCATTTAAAATTGAGTGCAATATACTAGTCGGTTCATCGTAACGCAGAGATATCTAGCTAATATTCCCAACTTCTTTAAGAAGTCGGGAGTATGGTTATTCACCAACCTTCGGTCGAGGAAACAGGGAACAGTGAAGATTTCTGGTTTGATGCGGACAGATCCGCATCAAAAGCTTTAGATCCTTAAAAATCCCCCTTTTGAAGGCTACGGTGTACACACAAGTCTTCAAGAGTTGCCCCACAAGCTATTTGATTCCCCCGTCCCCCCTTTTTATTGGACAAAACCTCTCAAAGTCCTCCAATTTATCGGAGGATTTAGGAGGATCTACTACATTTTGGTTTTATAGAGAGATGTGTGTACCCCGTAGTCTAAAAAAGGGAAGTTAGAGGGATCAATAAGTACCCAAAATCACAGCCAAATCCTTTTCAACAAACTTCTAAGAGTGGCTTTCTAAAGGATTAGCAATGTATTTGAATGTTGGCTCAGAATTCCAAGGACCACGCTCATCTTGACCATTACCGTTAGTAGATAGGTTGTAGTAAAGAGCAACAGTTTCATCTGGTTTAATATTACCAAAGAACGGATCTGTCAGCTTACCCAAAGAATCCAGAGCTTTCATAAACATCTGGGTATGAGAAATTTCTCGTGTTAAGAGATGGACTAAAGTTTCTTGGGTTCCTTTGTCAGTTGCCAGTTTAATTAACTCTTCATAAGTCTGACGAGCGCCGGCTTCTGCTGCAACGTTAGCCCTTAAATCACGGACTACATCTCCACCTTCATTCAAGTAACTTGCTGTCCAAGCATTACCCTGGCTATCTAGAAAATGAGGCCCAATCCCTCGAACTGCAAAGAGAGTACTCTTATAAGCCTCTGTTTGATCCACATTTTTGGTATGAGCCTCAATGAGTTTACCAACCATTTCTAAATGGCTGAATTCCTCGATTGCAATGTCTTGGAGCATATCTTTAATACCAGCGTTTTCAACATGGAATGATTGCACCCAATATTGCAAAGCTGCACTAAGTTCGCCAGTAGCTCCGCCAAACTGCTCTAGAAGTAATTGAGCAAAACGAGGGTTTGGTTCACTAACGTTAACTGCATGAATAGGCTCTTTTTTGTGAAAAAACATAGATTTACACTTCCAAAAATTATGATGTTACAGAAGGGATTTAATGGTCTTTTAGGATTTTTCCAGAGAGAGCTAATTTGATGTTTGATAGCTTCTCAACCTGGGAAACTATAAGACCAATAAAATACAGTGATTGTGTAAGTGTTGATAACTGCCAATCAGCGATTAGGCATTGCTGCTTCTTCTGATTAATCCCCATAGATAAATAGCAACAATTGCGCCAAGCACAGCCACTAAAATACCAGGGATAGTTAAACCAGCGCCAGCCGCAGTAATTTGCAGAGTTCCTGTTCGCAATAGAGTAAACAGACTTCCACCAACGAAAGCACCAATGATACCTAAAATCATTGTGGAGAGAATTCCACCACCTTGATAGCCAGGATAAATAGCTTTAGCAATCGCACCTGCCAAAAGTCCTAAAACTACCCAAGCAATAATACTCATAACTGCCTCAACAATCTCACTTGTATTTAAGTTATCAACTCTGATTCAGAATTCTTTCTACCAGATGGGATAAATGCTAAATCCAAAAGTTAGACAAAAGAGTTTAAATACAAATTAGATGGGAATTACAATTTGGCGTTTATAGCATGAAAATGCTCAACGATTTTTCGGCAGCCAAATAATAAATTATTAAATCTCTAATAAGCAATAACGAAGTTGCCGAGAGTAACATATTTTTCGATTTATTAGAAAGATTGCTAATCTAAATCTTGATATATCTATCTGAAGATATAATTAGATAATCTAACTTTTTAGAGATGTATGAAAAGCGTTTGTCTATCAAGTTGAGCAATTAATATTTAATAAATTCGATTTTGTACATTTTTATTTAAAAATTAAATGTGATAGTGAAAAATTAGAACCTCAATTTATTTAATAAATCGGGGTTCTAAAGACTGCGAAATTTCACCAGTGATTTGCGGCTGTTTTAAATAGCACGAGAGAATTTTGTCTCTCGCATTTTTGTGTGGGTATCAAAGATAACAGCAATGTTTCTGACTAGTAATCGACCGATGTCTGTAATCTGAATCTGATTTTTTGATAAACTGACCAGACCATCAGCTTCTAGTGGTTTTAATGCCTCTAGCTCTTCAGAGAAATATTCATCAAAGTTGATTTGATATTTGTTTTCAATATCTTGCTTGTGTAACTGAAAGTGAGACATAATACCCATGATTACATCCCTTCTGATAATATCATTTTGACTAAGCTTGACACCTTTGCTAATAGGTAAATTACCCGATGCAATTGTCTGATAATAATATTTTAACTCCTTGTGGTTTTGAGCATAAGCATCTTCTAGCATACTGATGGATGTAGAACCAAAGCCAAACAATTCTGTCTCCGCGTGGGTAGTGTAGCCCTGGAAATTGCGCTTGAGAGTGCCATTGCGTTGAGCGATCGCTAGTTCGTCGTTAGTTTTTGCAAAGTGATCCATCCCAATAAATAAATATTGGTTACTCGTCAATTCTTCAATAGTCATTTTCAGAATATCTAACTTTTCTTTGGCTGCTGGTAACGCTTCTTGAGGAATATTTTTTTGCGTCGGTTTGAGCCAAGGAACATAGGCAAAGTTAAAGACAACAATTCGGTCAGGATCTAATTCAATTGTCTTTTTCACCGTTTCTTGAAATGTCTCGCGGGTTTGATAAGGTAAACCATAAATTAGGTCGACATTCACACTTTCAAACTTAGCTTCTTTCACCCAACTCATGACATCAAAGAGCATTTCTTCTGGCTGAACACGATTTACAGCTACTTGAACTTGGCTATTAAAATCCTGAATGCCAAAACTAATGCGGTTAAAACCAATCTCTCTTAGAAAGAAAATGTAGTTTTTATCGATATAGCGGGGATTAATCTCAATTGAGATTTCTGCTTGTGGATCGATGTTGAAATAGCGATTGATGTTTTTCCATAAAAATTCTACTTGGTGATGATCCAAGTAATTAGGAGTACCGCCTCCCCAATGGATTTGCAGCACTTTTCTGTCTGGATCGATTAAAGCTGCGGTGTTTTTGATGTCTTGAACCAAAGACTCGACGTAAGGTTTAGCAATATTCTTGTTGTTGGAGATTACTGTGTTGCAGCCGCAGAAGTAGCAAGCACTTTGGCAAAAGGGGATGTGGAAATACAAAGAAAGAGGAGTTTGGCGTTGATTAGATGCTGCGATCGCGGCCTTAAAATCAGTTTCAGTGAATGTTTCGCTTAACTCTGTAGCGGGCGGGTAACTGGTATATCTAGGTGCGCGAGTGTCGTACTTTTGAATCAGATCCAGATCGAACTTGACACCAGGTAATAAAAAAACCATTGAGTTGCTTTCCAATGAATGTGTGAAGCGAAGGGGAATAGGGAGTAGGGAGCAGGGGAGCAAGAACTATTGACCAATGACCAATGACCAATGACAAATGACCAATGACAAATGACCAATGACCAATGACAAATGACCAATGACCAATGACAAACTTAATTAGCCGCACCTATTTCATTGCTACCTGAATTCTGTGAACGAGTTAGACTATTAAACAGGACTTGGCCGAGTGCTTTAATTAGACTTCTCTCTAACTCTTGAGCCATCTGCAAATTAAATCCAAAGGCATTATTGGCTTCTGCAACAATTCGTTCTGCTGTTGCATCATCAATAGGTAGCGCGTTTAATACCTGACGATACTTATCCTTAAATGCTTTTTTATCAGGAATTTGCTCAAAATTGTAAAAGGACGTGCCTTCATAGCCAGAAAGCTTCAGAGCTGACTGAGCAACTTTTTGTAGCATTTGGCCTCCAGAAAGATCGCCCATGTAGCGAGTGTAGGCATGACCTAGCAATAAAGCCGGTTCACTAGCAGAAATTTCCCGAATGCGGTCAATGTACTTTTGAGCAGCAGGTGAGGGTGTAATTTGGCCTCTCCAATTATCCCCATAATAGAACACCATGTCTTTTTCGAGCGAGGATTGGCGATTAAGTTCAGGAAAGTAAACCGCACTAATTACAGGATGCTTTGCATGGCTATCTAATGCCGCTTCTAGTTCGCTGTAGACGTAATACAAGTTACTTAAGAACTTGGCAAAGCAGTCTCTATCCACCACTCCTTGTAGAAAACATTTCATAAATCCCACATTTTCTGCTGATGTGTGGGCTTGTTGAGTTCCAGAACGCAGTTTGATGGCGAGATTGCTACTCATTGTTGCTTCCTTCATTTTCAAGCGCAAGGTTTCTGGACAGTCACCGACTTAGGATGCCTGCCAATTCCAGCTAAAAGATTGTTATTCTAGGTTTAGAGAGGATCTGCATCAGTCTATCCAGCAACTACCACTGCCGATGTAGATCCAGGTATTTTTATTTCTCCTAAGATTATTTAACTATTAATTCATATATAACTATGAAAGATATTAGTATTTATTTATGTTTTTCTGATACTCATGTTCAGGCACATTTCAGTTGAGTAGTAACAAAACTGATTTTGGAATAGGCATTTTAACTCTCCTGAAACGATCGGATTCTTTAATACCAGAGTCATTGAAGAGACGAATAACATCGCTAGACGCGTGTTTGTTCTAATTTTGGATACAAATCATCCAGAGTTTTGCGGCGATTAAAGCAATATTGCGATCTTAATTTGAGAATAGCAGAGATTAATAAGAGCGATCGCTCAATTCAACCCTCCAGCTTCTTGTGTTAAAGGTGGGTTATTCGCGATCGCCAGGTATACCTCTATACATGAGCGATCGCTCCGAGCAATATTGATATTTTCTCATCTCAATAATCCAAGCAATCTCATACTCCTGCAAATCTAATCACCACATGGGCAAGGCTAATCAAAAAATTCAAAACTTTATCTGCCTTAATTGCAGCATCAATATCTCGTTTGATATTTTGCAGATCGGCAATAATTGTGTTGTGGTCTGGACGGATCAAAACTTGTGTGAACAGAGCTGCTGTCACTGTTCTGAGTGCATCCTGACATTGTTCGATAGCTTTAGAGAGGATATCCACAAGTTCCCAATCCTCATCATCTTCTGCTTGCAAAAGTGAAAATTGTAATCGGAAAAGGATATTTCTTAGGCTTTTTTCTGCTTGTTGAAAAACTTGCGGTTCGATAGGTTTTCCAGGAGACAGATTTGCTATCGACTCAATGCTATCAATAATCTTTTTGATCTGTTCTTTAATTGTGTTGAGGCTAGTTGGTGTAATCATTGTAAATTATCTCCTTACGATGAACATTCGAGAGGTTGAGAATCAGAAGTTGCAGGAAGGAGATTCTGTCTTTGTTTGTTTAACATATCGTTCAGGATAGGATCTTCCTGAATTGCTGCTTGAATCTCTCTAGTTCTTACATTTACAGCAGTAATATCTGACCCAAAACTAGAGGCTATTCCTAAAATTGTGGTAATTTTTGCAACAACTTCATCAAAGCTGACATCGTTGTATTTTTCGATGAGTTGGGAAAGCTTTACTCCTGTATCGGCTGTCAGCAAAAGTTTAGCTCTAGCTTGGCAAATCATTGTTTTATCTTCTGCATTTATGCTGAGTAGCTCATCTAAAAGTTGCTCACCCTGATTGAATATTTGTGTTTTATCTGCTTCAGAAGCCGCATTCTGAAATTGCGTTCTGAGCTTGCTAAACCTAAAAAGAATCACAACTCGGTCTGGGTTTTTCGGTGAGGGTGGATCTTGAGCAATCAGTTCAGCTAGAAGTAGCATTTTGACAGTTAATCGTCTAGAAGGTTCAGCCGCTCTAGCAACTGCACCGGCTTCAGTGCCTAATAATCCTGCTTGTTCAATGTTGTTAAAAGTCTCGCCTGCTACGATATATTCTTGCTTGAGATCGTTGAGAACGTTATTAACAGGATTTGACCGGGTATTTGTCTGAAGTTGATTTTCAATTATATTCGATATTTGGTCTATATCTGCAAAGTCTATATTGCGATCGCTTAAGAGTCTTTTTATCAGTATTCGCCGCCGTTCATCTGTTGAGCGTGGTAGAGGATTGAGTTGATAGATAGTTTTGACAGATTCAATCGCATCACTTGCCTGAGTTTTAAAGTTAAGTGCCGTTAGTCGCAGTACTGCCCTCCTCTCTGGACTACAACCGCTTAGAGCGATACTCATTATCAAAAAAAGCAGGAAACTTTTTAATTGAACTGGATTTTTCATCAAGTAGTCCTAGAGAGTGTTTGAAAATTAAAAGTTACTCCAAAAACATTAACCGAAAAGTATGGCGATGGCTACGCTCACCGCAGGCATCGCACTTTAATTTTTTAATGAGAATAATCTATCTCCTAATCCATTGAATGCTGCCACCTTTTTTATCAGTGACGGTGAAATCTAGATCAACATCTTGAATTGTGGCAGAAGCGAACTTCAAATCAATCTCAAAAGCTGGGTTGCTACCTAATCCAATTTTGTCAATCAATTTGACATTTTTAAGTTTACTAAGTTGAGTCGAACTCAAGTTTAGAGGCTGAAAGAGTTGATAACCACGATCTCCAAGTCTGGGAGTCGGAGGATCGGCTTGTGACGCGGCGTGCCAGTAATGTTTAAATTTTGTACCTGAAAATAATTGCTCGGCATTCAATCCATTTTTTGAGCCTACATATACTCCAGGCACATATCCAACATTGTTCACTTCATAAAACCACTGATTACAGAAGTCTTGAATATCATTTGGAGGTGAGGCAGAATCGACTTCTTCCAAATCTAAGAAAAGATTCATTCCAGAGGGAAACCCACAATTAGAGGCATAAATTGCAGCGTTTTTACCATATTGCATCCCTTTTGCACCTGTTGCATCCCAACCTGCTCTGCTAACGTGTTGCACGAGAAATAGTGCAAGGCCCGAATCTAAAATATCATTTGCCTCTTCAAAAGTAATGTCACCACGACTAGCAGGTTGATTAACGTTTGGTTCTAACCTTGGAACGTAGCGGATACAGAATGAAAAACCCGATTGAAAAGCTTGTTTGGCTTGGTCAAGACTGATTGGATGGTTGACATCAAAACCAAGCGCACCATCTGGTGCAGATTCAATTACAACATTATCCAACTTTAGCAATTGCATATTTTTTTCTACCTCAAAATTAAAGTGATTGAGAATGAGATTTGTATTTCTTTCTAGAGGAAGTTGAAACTAAAATAAATTAGAGATTTTAAAGCCCAAGTGCTTTTTTAGTTTTATCACCAACAATGCCATCAACAGGGTCTAAATCTTCTTGATCTTGAAATTTAATAACAGCATTAGCTGTTGCCTGTCCAAAAAAGCCATCTGCACCAGTTATACCCAGATCAAAACCCTTTCCAATTAATTTTTCCTGAACTACCTTGATATCATCTCCTTTCATCAAGGGAGTAGTTAAAAAAAGCAATCTAGGACTATTTACTGCCCTGATTCCAGGCTGGGTTAATCCGGTTAATTCTGATTGAATAATGGGAAATTTGTCTTTCCAAAGATTAGGATTGTGGAGATTTAAGCCATCATCAATATGCACTGGATCGCCAAAATCTCCCCCCCAACGTAAAACAGGATGGTTACGAATAGTCGTAATAAATGCTTTAATTGGTGGAGGTAGTGAATTAAAATCTCCAAGTTCATTACTAGTATATAGTTTTCCTCCTATTTGGATATTCATATCAATAGCATGACCAATTAAGTGATTAGACATTTTGGCAGGAGAAACGATTGCTCCCCCAACAGGAACACCCCAGGGACGAGCTGAACTAGTAACAAAAATTTTTAGTCCGTTGGTAGCTGCAAAGTCATTAATTTTTTCGAGATGAGGAATAAATTCGATATCTGCTAAGACAGGCTTACCGATAAATTGAGAGTCGGTAAAGGTTTTGAGTTCAGTTGCCATAATGAAAATTCTCCAGAGAATTAAATATTGTTTTTTATTAGCGATCGCTTGAAAATCAAGAAAGTCACGACAAGATAGGCGATGCCTGCGGCGGGCGTAGCGATCGCACTAAAATTTAGCTAGGGTAGGTTAGGGACAGGCTAGTTAAGTAAGATGATTATTTGAGCTTGCAAAATTTCTACTGCCAATACCAGCAAAGTTTACAATTTTAAGAAAAAAATTAAGGATTTCGCACTAGCAAATCCACAAAGCATTTCTCCATCTCGGTTCCAGTTACCGAAAATTTAAGTATTTCACAACCATTAGTTAACATCGTTCTTAACTTGGGGTTTTTTCCAAACTTAAGAACTATGCTTCTGTTTACCTTTTCTTGAGCAAACTCCAACTCCGAGGTGCATTCAGAATAAACTTTTTGAAATTACATCCTTAAGATTTGTAACTATACTGCATAAATTTGGAAACAGCATAAGTAATAACAGTATTCACCTACCCTGATAGGTAAATTTTTAGTACATTTTTATATTTTTTTTGATTAAAAATGCAATTACAATCGAAAAATCATTTACGGCGGCGGGGTGCGACTCTGACGGCTCAAGGCTCAAGGAAACTCAATCAGGCAAAAGCTCAGTTAGAAATTGAGCAAAACTTTAAGCGATACACTCTCGAAGACTTTAGTGAGAAGACAGGTTTAACCCCCAATACTCTCAGCAAGGTCTTTAATGGCTCAGTAGGGGTCGATAAGCGAACCTTGGAGTGCTGCTTTAATGCCTTTAATATGACCTTATTAAAAGACGATTATTTCTATCTGGAGCCTCATCAAGACAATCTTGCCGAGATTGGCTTAATGTCGTCGGCTGAAGCCTGCGATCGCATCGAACCAGTATGCGATTCTCGCAGCAATGTAGGGCAAATCCACAAAATGGAACGAACGCCAGACGATCTATACCCTCGTCTCTTAACTACACCAGGAGGGCAGATGCCCCTGGATTCAGTCTTCTACATTGACCGTCCTATTCTCGAATCCCTCTGTTACGAAGCCATCCAGCAACCCGGTGCGTCGATCAACATCCGCGCCCCCAAGCAAATGGGCAAAACTTCCCTAATGACTCGCATCCTGGCTTACGCTAACTCCCAGGGTCATCACGCCGTTTCTGTGAACTTGCAACTTGCTAACGACGAGATTTTACAGAACCTAGAACGCTTCTTAAAATGGTTCTGTGCCAGAGTCAGTAAGCAGTTAGACTTGCCAAATGAAATTGCTAGTTTTTGGCATAATTCCTTGGGCAGTAAATCAAATACCACTGATTATTTCCAGGATGTAATCTTAACCAACCTCGATCGCGGAGTCTCTTCAAGAGAGCATTGCCCCCTAGTCATTGCGATCAATGAACTCAACCAGCTTTTTGCTTACCCCGACGTTGCTCGTGAATTTCTCCTACTTTTACGAACATGGTCTGAGCAAGGCAAAGAAGCCGATGCAGACATTAATCCTTGGTACAAGCTGCGATTGGTGACGGTTCATTCTACTGAAATTCTCATGCCTTCCTCCATCGATCCCTCTCTCTTGAATACTGGGCTGGTTATTGAGTTACCTGAGTTTACCCCTGCTCAGGTGCAGGATCTAGCATATAGGTGCGAACAGGATATAACCTCGTCACAAACCCAGCGCCTGATCGCTCTGTTGGGGGGGCATCCCTATCGGTTGCAGTTAGCATTTTATTACCTACAGCAGCAGACAATAACCCTAGAAGAACTCTTAGAAAATTCTGCGATCGCTACCGTCATCTATGCAGACCACCTAGAACAACAATGGTGGAACCTGCAACGATATCCCGATTTATTGCCATTGTTTACAGAAATCGTCAGACAATCAAGTCCTGTAGATTGCGATGCTATGCAAGGTTCCCAGTTGCACAAAATGGGGTTAGTGCATCTGTACGATCTGAGGGCAAGTCTCGTCTGTGAGTTATTTCGTCCGTTTTTCTGCGATCGCCTGCTGCAAATCAACAGTTAGAGGTGCTAAGAACAGGTACACAAATTTTTAGTGGGACGTTGAAGGAAAATTTAACTTAATCTTATCCTTTTGTTGATTTGTTCTTAGTTGTACAAATACTTTTAATCCAATATAGTCTATTTAATAAATTATAAAATCTTCTATAAAAATTCTATTTAATCGTTTAAAAGCTTTGTTGGTGATAGCTTTGGTGATTTTAATCATTGACAATATCTAGAGCAGATTCTTAAGAATTCTATGTGATATTGTCAAAGTAGATTTAAATATTTCAGCCTGACTGTTTGGTATCGTACTCACGACAACAGGATAAACTCTATGTATCGATTCCAGATCAGTGCATACACGCAAACAGGTGAATTCATCGGTCTGGTCGGTTCTACTCCAGAGTTGGGACTGTGGGAAATTAAAAAATGTATCCACCTACGTACAAGTGGCGATCGCTATCCTCTATGGTGGACAGATATTGAAATTCAAGAGTCAGGCGGTCAACACAGAGTTGAATACAAGTACATCCGCTTCGATGCCAACGGCAATGCTCGATGGGAGAACTTACTAGATACAAACCGATGGATACTGATTGATTCTAAAGATCATTCCAGCACAATTATTGTGGATGATGGTGCATTCGGTTATTTACAGCCTTACCCCTTTGGATACATTGAGAAGCCTGCTGTTAAAAAACCCCTGGATGAAGAGTCTAAAGGGTTAAAAATCGTAGTCATTGGCAGTTCCGTCGCATTAGGTCATAAAGCCTGGTTTTTGAAAGGTTGGGTCTGGTTGTTGGCACAGGCTTTAGAGCAAAAATATGGGCATCAACTGGTGAATGTATCGGAAGTGGGGGCCAATGTCAGCAGGACGATCGCTCGATTTCCCTGGTTTGTCACCCCAGAAAAACCAGATATTGTGATTATTGCCTTGTCTCTGGGCAACGAAGGGTTAGCCTACTGTTCCCCTCACGAACGGCGAGCAGTACAGCGACGGTTTGAAAGTGGCTTGCAGCAGTTGGTGAAAATGACGCGGGACATCGGAGCAATTCCGATTCTGGGAGGAGTCTATCCTAATGGCGACTATTCTCAGGAACATTACTGGCTGCTCCGAGACACACACAACCGAATGCTAAGTTGGGATGTAGCTGTACTAGATTGGTTAGCAGCCGTGGATGATGGACAAGGACGATGGAAAGCGGGGACATCCTTCGATCCGGCTCACCCGAACACAGTCGGTCATCGCCTTATGTATGAGCAGATCGACCAGCACTTATTCGACATCGACAAAGACGAATTGGCAAAAGAAAAACAACGCTTCCAGCAACCGAATGAATTTGCCATCTACTTTGACAATGCTGGCTTTCATGTCTCTGTCTGTATCGAAGAGAAGCGTTTACGAATCGTTAATCCATCACAATACAGTTACACGATCGCTCCCTATTGGCAAGAATTGCAGACTGCATTACAAAGTAGGGCTGGATTGATACCAGGTATCTACATTGCGAAGTCTGTCAAGCCAGGAACGCTCCCTTTCTTTGCCGTGCAAGAAGATGGTGCGATCGCAACTACAGTAAACATCCCCCCTGGCACAGACTTAGAATATAGCGCTGCCTTCAATCTCTTTTCGCCAAACAACTCACAAGTTTTGTTCTATGACGGGCATCTGGGGATTTTGCAAGCAGACGAACGCCACCTCTGGATAATCAACGAATCAGATAACGAGTACAATATCCAACCCATGTGGACAGAGGTTTGCAACGCCCTTAAAGCCATGCCATCGGGTGTTTATGAAGATCCGCTTCATCCCGACATTCCCTTTCGTACCATGATGATTGGCAAAGATGGGCTAGAAAGCCGGGTGAAAGCACCACCTAAGTCTGCGGTGTTTTTCCAATATAAATGTCAGTTATCGGATATCAGCCGTGTGGCAATTCTTCCCCTTGGCGATCGCTGTGCCGTCCGTATGATGCTATATAAAATGGAGTACGATGGCCCCGCCTTTCCCTTTGATCTAACGCGCGCGACTAATATTGCAGATGTTGCAGATGCGATCGAAAACGGTTTTTATGATATGTGGAATCCTGCCTTGCTACACTACAGCCCCGATGCAGGGAGAATTTACCATAGTAAGTGGTCAGGTCTATCCTTTGCCCATGAAGTCGAGGAGGCAGACGATCCAAGCAACAATATGTCTCCCGTACATGAACGGATGCGGGTTCGATACACAGCACGTTCTGAAAGGTTTTGGTACGCATTGCAGCACTGCGATAAAGTACTTTTTGTTCGTACAGGAATTAGCGATCGCGGTGGTGTAATAGATTTAGTCAATAAGCTAGAAAAACAATGCCAGGGGAAGCCATTTCATCTCTTGCTTCTTTCTCCTCAAAGCGATGATGAGTTTTTAGACCTTCCCAATGTGCTGCACTACAATGTCGAGTTTAATCCCGATCGTATGTATGACGATTTGGGACACTGGATGTATTGCACAGAAGTCATGCGAGGAATTCTGGAATCCCTTGGAGTGTCTAGTAAAAACCTCTTTTGGTGTCCGCCTAAAACACCGAAGGGGTGAGAAATTAGAGAAAAGCGATCGCATTTGTTACTTTGGCGTTCGCATTTGTTGATTTGGAGTTCGCATTTGTTGATTTAGCGATCGCATTTGTTGATTTAGCGATCGCATTTGTTGATTTGGCGATCGCATTTGTTGATTTGGCGATCGCATTTGTTGATTTGGCGATCGCATTTGTTGATTTAGCGTTCGCATTTGTTGATTTAGCGTTCGCATTTGCTATTTCGGCGACTGGGTTGTTTGAGTGGCTGTGAAATGATCTGCCGATTACTTACAGCTTGTTTTTGTCGCAAATCATCACAAATTGCTTGTAAATCGTAGTTGAAAGCCTTTGCATGTTCTTCTCTTATTCTATAAATCTCTTCAAGAATTTCATCTTTCCACATATCTACTCTCCCATTAGTTCGTAGGGTGTACAAAGGGTTGGCAACTCGTATCCGGCATCAAGACTGATTTGGGCTAGCTTCTTCTGAATTTGAGCATTGGCAATATGCTTACAGTTCCACGTTAACAGATAGTCCAATCCGTAAACTGTAGCCACCGCAATATGAAGCGCATCATCAGCAGCTTTCGGTGGAAGACTACTTTTTGCAAGAAATTGTGCTGCTAAATTTTGAACAGCTTCACTTACTTCAAGCAAAGGAAAATCACGTACTATTTCAAGTCGCTTCGTTGCTATCTCTGTATCGCCTCGTGCTACTTCATCCAAAACCACTTGAGAAATGTAGAGCATAAACTGATAGCGACGTGTGTCCCACCATTCCCGCGTAGCTTCTAAATTAGCCATCAGGATCAAGTTGTTACTCGGTCTAGCAGTCAAGTAGCCAACAATACTGGTTTCAATGTAAACAGTTTCGCTCATCTGTTATTAAGCTGTTAACTTTCTCATGTTATCCGAAGAAATCACTGGGGATTCACTTAATTTTAGGGACTTACAAGGTTAAAAATTTTTAGGTTTAGTTCAGTGTTGATAAACTATGCTCGAAATAGCTCAACCACCGTCGGCTTAGTAACTTTCCCCATAGCGTTGCGCGGTAATTCTTCAACTATCAAAATTTGGGTTGGCACTTTATAAACAGCCAATCGCTCTTTTGCCCAACTTCTGAAAGATTCTAATGTTAAAGGTTTTGATCCTTGCAATAATACTAATGCAGCACAAACCCGTTCGCCCCACTCTATATCTGCAACCCCGACTACTGCACATTCTTGAATATCTGGATGCGATCGCAATACTTCTTCAATTTCCAAAGCTGAAACTTTATAGCCTCCGGTTTTGATGATATCTACACTCATCCGTCCCAGAATGCGGTAATTCTCGTTCTCAACTACGGCGGTATCTCCAGTACAAAACCAGCCATCTTGGAAGGCTTTGGCGGTTGCTTCAGGGTTTTGCCAATATTCAAGAAACACTCCGGGCCCTTTAACTTGGATCTCTCCTGGTGTTCCGGCTGAGACTAATCCCTTCTCATCTACTAATCTCACTTCAACTTTAGGCAGAGGCTTGCCGACATATCCAGCCAACCGTTCACCGTGTAAAGGGTTCGATAGCGCCATACCAATTTCCGTCATTCCATATCGCTCAAGCAGAAAATGACCACTAATACTCTGCCACTTTTCTAAAACTTGAACTGGTAACGCTGCCGAGCCGGAAACCATCAGACGCATTTTAGCACAGCCTTCTGACATGGTTTTTTGACGTTCTTTAGAGGCATTTTCCCAAGCAGTAATCAGCTTTACATAAATCGTTGGTACTGCCATAAATAGGGTTAAGTCACCATCACAGATTCGCCTCCAAACGGTTTCAGTATCAAACTTGCTCAACAGATGACACTCCGCGCCAGCCCATAAAGCACATGTCAGGACGTTAATAATTCCATGAATATGATGTAGTGGCAATATATGTAAAATGCGATCGCTAGATGTCCATTCCCAAGCGGTATTTAAGCTAGTCACTTGCGCTTGAATATTTTGATGGGTTGTAACTACACCCTTGGGTTTACCTGTTGTACCGCTAGTGTAGAGAATTAAGGCGCGTCTAGTGATATCTACTTCTGGGAGAGGAGCAACATTAGATGGGAGGGTTTCTGAGGTGAGGATAAATCGCAAATTGTGTTCTTCGGCGAGCGAGCGCAGTATACTTTCAAAATTAGGATGAGCAACAATAATCGATGCTCCAGAATTAGTAATTACATACTCCAATTCTGGGCGGGGATGGGAAACACACAGAGGTACAGCTATGCCACCAGCACGCCAAATTCCCCATTGAGTAGCTACATACTCAAATCCAGGTGGGATGAGGAAGGCAACTCGCTTCTCTTGTAAATCTTTTGCATTCTGAAGAAGACTTGTTGCTATTTGACTGGAAGTGTAGAGCAAATCTCGATAGGTAAATGATCCATCCGTTGTAACAATGGCTATTTTCTCGCTGTGTTCTTCAGCACGAATAATCAATGGGAGATTCACGTTTATTTACCGATTTAGGGTTAATGCAGTCTACTTACTGAAAATATATATAGTAATCCTATTTGCTTTTCACCGACAGCCTCAGATCCCCGACTTCTTAAAGAAGTCGGGGATCTTTTTATTCGTAACTTGATGCTACAACCAACGTTGTTTTTTAGCATAAGCAATACTACAAATCACAATTAAGATCATTACGCCGATTACAGCAGGATAAGCCCAAGGTTGCTCTAATTCCGGCATATATTTGAAATTCATACCATAGAAACCAGACATAAAAGTAATTGGTAAGAATACGGTCGAGAGGATAGTCAGGCGATTAATTCGTTCACCGGTTTTGCTAGCAATATTATCGCGTTGGATTTCCATTAATTCTGACATCCAGGCTCTCAAAGCTTGATATTCTTGCCATAATTTATCAACTTGATGAACCAATTCTTCTTTGAATAGTTCTTTCACTGGCTGGGTGATCCATTGAAAATCATCGTAATCCATAATAGCCATAAGTGACTTAATACTTTGAAAATTACGCCGTCCTGAACGAGTAGATTGCCTCATGGTGGCAATTCTTTGGTACGTTGATTCATCACCAGAATCATCTAAAACTTCATCTTCTAAATCATCAAGCTTTCTAGAAATATAGTCAAAGACAATATGATAATTATTCAGAATCTCTTTAAAAATGAGATAAAAAACATAGTCAATTCCCCATTTTTTAATATCTAGAGGGCGCTTTTGTAAATTATTAGCTAAAATACTTAAAACTTTTAATTCAGTAATTTCAAACGTAATTATAAAATTATTTCCAACTACAATATTGCCACGTGCAACTTCAAATTCATGATTTTTTATTTGAGCAGTTAGAATTTCATAGCTGTCAAACAAACAATCTTCTACGTCTTCATCAATTCCTAAAGGGGAATGGTTAAAAATCATGTTAACACGAGATGGGTCGAGTCCAAAGTGTTTGATAATTTTAGCTGTTCCAGTGCGATCGCGGAACTGAACACAGCGCAACCAAATATTCTGAGAAGCATCAATTCTTTTCAGTACCGTATCGACATCCCTATGAGTGAATATTTCCAAGTTATCTGGATAAAAAGTCAGGAGAATTAGCATATAGCCATCCTAATTGAGTCGTGAGAAAATACGGTGACTCATGTTGAGCGATAATAGATTTAACTACAACGATAGATAAAAGGTCAAAGTCTGCGATTTCTGATGTTAAATAGACATATTACAGTGATATTTTACCTCGGAAGCTCCCCCCAACTCACCTTAAAAGGCTTGCTCAAATTCCCTCCTTTTTACCTACCGTGTACACACAAGTCTAATTACCCCCCTTAATCTCCTCAATGTTTTGGGGGGAAACAAGAAATCTAGTTCCCTCCCCTTTATAAGGGGAGGGTTAGGGTGGGGTAAAACTTTGTTTAATCAACTATTTTAAACTTGTGTGTATACCGTAGCCTTTTTATGGAGAGTAAAGTAAACTCAAACAAATTGGGGCATATTGGGCTAATAGTATAAGATGGATCGTCATAACATAGGATGACGGTATTGAGTCATAGCTCAGTTTTTTCCATTTTCCCAGATTTGAGACGAGAAGCTTTCGCTGGTGCTGAATTATTTTGCAGAATTGCAATTTCTCTCTGTGCATCTTGATAACTATCTTTTTCGCCTTGCTGTTGGAATAGTTTTGCAGCTTTTTTGAAATCTGCGATCGCTCCCTGTTTATTTTTCTGCTTGGTGCGAATCACACCCCGATTATAGTAGGCTAAGGCATTGTTAGCATTAATTGCGATCGCTTGTGAATAATCTTGATTGGCAGATTTTTTATTTCCCAGTTCAAGATAAGCGTTACCACGATTGTTGTAAGCTGCTATATTATTAGGATCTAGTTTCAGAGCTTCGCTGTAATCTTCAATAGCGCCTTTATAATCTCCGAAAGAAAAGCGGTGAATACCTCTGTGAATATAAGCGGCAATAAATTTAGGGTCAATCTGTAAAATAGTATTGTAATCTTCAGTAGCTTCGATTTTATTTCCCAGATCGCTGAAAACATCACCTCGATTGAGATATGCTTCTATATATTTGGGATTAATGTTAATTGCATCTGTGTAATCTTTAAGGGCTGCATATTTTTGTTTATTAATAGATTGAGTTAAAGCCCTCTGATAATAAGCTTTGGCATCACTAGGATTAATTTTAATTACTGTATCAAAATCTTCGATTGCCCCTTGCTTGAGTCTGAGGCGACGGCGGATAATCCCACGCTGTAAGTAGGCTTCGGTATATTGAGGCTTGAGGGCGATCGCTTTACTAAAATCTCCAATTGCCCCTTTATTATCTTTCAATTGAACACGGGCTAACCCTCGTCCATAGTAAGCATAAGCATCATCAGAGTTTAACTTAATCGCTTGAGTATAGTCTGCGATCGCTTCTTTGTATTTGCCTAATTCCGAAAAAGCAAATCCTCGGTCAAAATAGGCATTCCCATCTTGAGGATTGAGTAAAATGGCCTGACTAGAGTCTGCTTGTGCTTGCTCATAGTCTCCTAATCGATAATAAGTATCGCCTCGCTTATTATAAGCTAAAGCATTTTTTGGATCTAATTCAATAACGTGATTGAAATCTTTAACTGCTCCTTCATAATTTCCTGCATCATATTTATCTAACCCTTCTTGATATAATTCTTTTTGGGCATTATTTATAGGTTTTGGCAAATTTAAAAACCACACTCCTACACCAAGTATGATTAAGCCAGCTATCCCAGCCAAAACTATTAATAATTTTTTATCAGGCTGTTTTTGCGGAACTCCAACATTTGTTAACTTTTTCAGGTCATCTAAAACTTCGGTTGCATACTGGTAGCGCTTACGATAGTCCAAACGCACCATTTTATTAATAATTCTTACTAACTTTTTATTGATTTCTAGATTTTTGTTATACCAAAGTATTTCACCAGTCAGGCGATTTTTTTGATTTTGTAAATTAGATATTTCGTTTGCAGACAAACCTAAAAGTGCTGCGATCGCAACCATACCTAAAGCATATATATCACTGTTATATTTAACATTGCTCTTAATTTGTTCTATAGGCATATATTCGAGATTTTCAGCATTATTAGTGATAGCTTCATTAAAATTACTAAAATCAACCAGAACTAATTTTTTATCTGACTCTCGGCGAATAATATTTGTTGGTTTAATATTCCGGTGAATGACACCTAAGCTATGTATAATCACCAAAATTTCTAATACTTCTGATAAAAGACTAATTACTTGGTTTTCCCTCAGAGGTTCTCTCTGGATAATTTCGTCAGTTAAAGGATTACCAGCAATGAATTCTTTAACTATATAAAATTCTTCATTTTCTTCAAAATAAGCAATTAGCTTTTGAATTTTATCGTGTTCCTGTCCTAATTTTTCTAAAGTTTCTGCTTTACTGGTAAACAAGCGACTGAGGATTGTTAAAGATTGAGGATTACTACTATGAGGACTTAACTGCTTTATTATAAATTGGCTGCCAGGGAGATTAATATCTTCAACTAGATAGGTTTTTGCCTTATCACCATCATTGAGAACTTTTAGTATTTGATAATGTCCATCTAGAAAATGACTATTCATTAATATAAATGTAAAATTATAAATTGTTTGATTATAGCTTAGGTGTTATTAATAGTGATTTTAAAATGTAAATATTTATTTATTAACTTGTAGGGGCAATTCATGAATTGCTCCTACCTGAATCTCACATAGAATTAGTATAAGCGGCTCCAGACCTATTCTAAGGGCTAGAGCCGTTTACTACAAACCTTTAATTATTCACGCCTACTTACTTACCAAAACAGTAAATAGACAACGTAGCTAATTACGAATTACGAATTATTCAGTCAGATTTTATGCTGGCACGACTACTTTCTCACTACCAGCTAGTCCAAAAGCGGCATGAATGGCTTGCAAAGCTTTAACACCTTGCTCTTGTGCTACGACACAACTAATTTTTATTTCTGAGGTGGCAATCATTTGAATATTAATTTGGTGCTGGGCTAGCGCTTCAAACATTTTGGCAGCAACACCTGGTTGTCCTACCATACCTGCACCAACAATACTCACTTTAGCGATCGCACTATCTAAAACAACTTCACCCCATCCTAACTCTGCCGCTACTTGAGTAAGCATTTTTTTTGCGCTTTCCGCGTCTATCCGCGAGACTGTAAAAGCAATATCTCGCCTAGGAACGCCATCAATCACCCGACAGCGCTGAGATTGAATAATCATGTCAACGCTGATATTATGCTGCGCTAATAATCCAAATAACTTCGCCGCCATCCCCGGACGATCTGGTAATTGGCGAATAGCGAGACGCGCTTGATTCAAATCTAAAGCAACACCGCGAACGGGAGGACAATTGGGCAGGGGGGCGGAGGGGCAAAGGGGCGGAGGGGAATCTATACATGCACTCTCCCCTGCTCCCCTGCTCCCCTGCTCCCCTGCTTCTATTTCAAAGGCAGTGCGGAGTGCTAAAACGGCGTGATCGCATTCGGCAGCATCGACTACGCAACTTACTTTGACTTCGCTGGTGGAAATCATTTGAATATTCACGCCAGCTTCTGCTAAAGTGGCAAACATTTTTGCAGCCACACCGGGACGGCCAATCATTCCTGCGCCTGCGATGCTGACTTTGGCAATGTTATGTTCCAGCATTACCTCGGCTTCATCAGATTTGGGGTTAGATGGATTTCTCAGTGCTGGAGCGATCGCTGCGGCTACTGCTTCTGCCCGTTTTAAGATTGGGGTGGTGACAGTAAAAGCAATGTCATTACTGTTACCTTCATGAATTGACTGAATAATCAAATCTACATCTACTTTTTGTCGGGAAATTTCGCCAAATAACCTGGCTGCTACACCTGGTTTATCGGGTACGCGCAACAAAGCCACCTTTGCTTGGTCAGTGTCAAATTCTACAGCATCCACCGGACGGGCAATTTCTAGATTGATTAGCGATCGCCCTTGGGGTTTGGCTGATGTCACCCAAGTACCTGGTTGATCCGTCCAGCTAGACCTAACTACCAGGGGAACACCATAGTTACGAGCAATTTCTACAGCACGGGGATGCAACACTTTTGCGCCCAAGCTAGCTAGTTCCAACATTTCATCGCAGGTGATGTCATCCATCAACTGGGCTTCGGCAACTAAACGGGGGTCTGTAGTTAGAATCCCTGGAACATCTGTATAAATTTCACAAAAGTTAGCTCTTAATGCGGCTGCGATCGCTACCGCAGAAGTGTCAGAACCACCGCGCCCCAAAGTTGTAATTTCCATTTCCCCGGTGCTGGATGTGCCTTGGAACCCTGCTACAACAACTACTTTACCTGCATTTATGTGGCGACAGAGGCGAGTAGTGTCAATATGCAAAATCCGAGCGCGGCTGTGTTCAGCTTCGGTAACAATTCCTACCTGAGCGCCAGTCATAGAAATTGCTGGTTGTCCGAGTTCCTGCAAAGCCATGCTGAGTAAGGCGATGGTTACTTGTTCGCCAGTGGAAAGCAGCATATCCATTTCCCGGCGGTTTGGATTGGGAGAAATTTCATTAGCTAGTTTGACGAGTCCATCGGTGGTTTTGCCCATTGCTGAAACCACTACTACCAGAGAGTTTCCAGCTTGGACAGTTTTATAAACACGCTGTGCGACAGCTTGAATGCGTTCCACTGAACCGACAGATGTACCACCGTATTTCTGAACTATGAGCGCCATAACTTTTATGCAATCAATTGTGTCTGTTTTGCTCAATGCCTCCGCCGGGTTAGGAAGCCTTGAAGATATTAATAGATATTTAGTTTACTAAAAATTGTGTAGCATACCCAATCATGAGTTGATTATTCAAAAACCACATCTTCGTAAAGTGATGCCATTGTTTCCTCAAAATCCACGCTGTTGAGTCGAAATGATTGATGTTCTGCTGTGTAGGATTGTAAAACCCACAACCCTTGCTCATTGCGGCGAAAAGACTCGACTCGCTGACGTTTGGTATTAATTAAAACATATTCTTGCAGACTTTCCAGTGTTTGATAATCGGCAAATTTATCGCCCCGGTCAAAGGCTTCGGTAGAATTAGATAAAACTTCGACAATTAAACAGGGAAATCTTTTATAACCTGGCGTTTCTTGATCTCGTTGATCGCAAGTAACCATCACATCGGGATAATAAAAGCGATTCAGAGATTCAATTCGGGCTTTCATGTCAGCGATGTAAACACGACAACCAGAGCCGCGCACATGATTACGGAGGAGAGATGCCAGGTTAAGAGCAATGGTAACGTGTGGATCAAGCGCTCCAGCCATTGCATAGATGTAGCCGTCGATATATTCATGCTTGATATTGCTCTGTTCCTCCATTTGGAGGTATTCTTCAGCAGTGAGGTAGTTTTGTTGGGGCGAGGCTATCATATTTTAAAGGTTTTATTGTGCCGATTTACTTGTGGCGATGCTTTAGGCGCAGTAGACTTTATAATCAGGTAAGGAACTTATGTAAGGAATCTGAATGATGGCTAGTGCTACCATCAGCACTAAAGGACAAGTAACTATTCCTAAAGAAATTAGAGATTATCTTAACCTTGATACAGGTAGTAAGGTTGATTTTGTCATTGATGAAAATGGAATAGTTAAATTAATTCCCTTGAATATCTCTATCCAAAGTTTATCAGGGATTTTACACCGTCCGGGAATGAAAAGCGCAACTTTAGAAGAAATGGAAGCTGCAATTAAAGAAGGCTCAAGTGATTGGACTTGACACAAATATTTTAGTGCAATACTTGACAAAAGATGATGAAAAGCAGTGGGAGCAAGCTGCTAAAATTATCGACGGGGTAGAGCAATGTTTCACAACCACATAATAGCGTAGGCGTAGCCCGTCGTAGACATCGCTTGTCGATTTACGCTTTGTAGTTAAAAATTAGGTAATAAACCTGCTTGTTTACATATTTCATTAGCAGTAATACGATCAATGGTACGATGACGTTTTACAGGAAGAGTTTTTATCTCATTAGTATAAATTGAATGATTTCCTCCTTCCCTTAATAAATAAAAGCCATTTTGCTCTAAGTATTTAATTAGCTCTTTTCGCTTGACTGACACACTCAAACCTCTATAGGAATTTGTTCGAGCAAAGAACCGCCTGTGGGAATTTCTTTATTTTGTTGACGATAGGCAAGAACCATTTCTTTGGTTGCATCTTGTAACATAGCTCTACATTCTTCTATGGTTTCTCCTTCTGTGATGACTTCTTGCCATTCAATAAGTTGTCCCATATATCCGCTATTAGTTTTTGTATATTTTGCAGTGTATGTAATTAACATTGCTATGTTTGTGAAGATAATTATATGATTTATCGTAGCTGATTTTTTGTTGTGGGAGACATTGCTCTTCATCATTCACAACTCATAATAGCGATCGCTTGTAGATTTACACTTATTTTCTAGAGCGATGTCTCCGACGGGCTACGCCTACGCCAGCTTTTGGCCTAATAATATACCAAAATAAATGCGTAAATTACTAAAATGAGTAAGCAAACTGGGGTTTGAGAAAGAAAAGCTGCTTTTGCTTGCGTAAAACACTAAAATAAGAAACTAAAAGCTGCTTTTGTTTGTAGAAAACACTAAAATGCGAGATTAAAAGCTGCTTTTGAAGAAGTAAAAGCTGCTTTCGTTTGTGGAAAACACCAAAATGCGAGATTAAAAGCTGCTTTTGGAGAAGTGAAAGCTGCTTTCGTTTGTGGAAAACATTAAAATGCGAGATTAAAAGCTGCTTTTGAGAAAGTAAAAGCTGCTTTTGCATAAGTAATCAGGCATTTTTACTTAACTCAATATGAATTTCAGTCTAGGCGACACCTTTCATTTGGAACGGTACGCGATCGCGATCGCGCTTTTTAGTTTGATCGCGGTAAGCTTTGCACAAAACTAGCTTATTCTTGATTTGGGGGGAGGCGATCGCGAAGACTTGCCAAATTTCTACGCACACTAACAGTATTAGGATGATCTGCACCTAACCGAGGCTCTAAAATATCTAATGCCTGCATATACAACGGTTCGGCTTCGCTGTATCTGCCTTGGGAGTAGTAGAGATACGCTAGGTTGTTGAGACTTTGTGCGGCATCTGGATGTTCTTCACCCAGCAGCTTGCACCTGAGTGCCAAAGCTTGGATGTAAAGGGGTTCGGCTTCGCTGTATCTGCCTTGGGAACGGTAGAGTGCCGCTAGGTTGTTGAGACTAGTTGCGACATCTGGATGTTCTTCACCCAGCAGCTTGCGCCAGAGTGCCAAAGCTTGGATGTAAAGGGGTTCGGCTTCGCTGTATCTGCCTTGGGAGCCGTAGAGTGCCGCTAGGTTGTTGAGACTAAGTGCGACATCTGGATGTTCTTCACCCAGCAGCTTGCGCCAGAGTGCCAAAGCTTGGATGTAAATGGGTTCGGCTTCGCTGTATCTGCCTTGGGAGTCGTAGAGATACGCTAGGTTGTTGAGACTAGTTGCGACATCTGGATGTTCTTCACCCAGCAGCTTGCGCCTGAGTGCCAAAGCTTGGATGTAAATGGGTTCGGCTTCGCTGTATCTGCCTTGGGAGTCGTAGAGATACGCTAGGTTGTTGAGACTAGTTGCGACATCTGGATGTTCTTCACCCAGCAGCTTGCGCCTGAGTGCCAAAGCTTGGATGTAAATGGGTTCGGCTTCGCTGTATCTGCCTTGGGAGTCGTAGAGATACGCTAGGTTGTTGAGACTAGTTGCGACATCTGGATGTTCTTCACCCAGCAGCTTGCGCCTGAGTGCCAAAGCTTGGATGTAAATGGGTTCGGCTTCGCTGTATCTGCCTTGGGAGTAGTAGAGTCCCGCTAGGTTGTTGAGACTAAGTGCGACATCTGGATGTTCTTCACCCAGCAGCTTGCACCTGAGTGCCAAAGCTTGGATGTAAAGGGGTTCGGCTTCGCTGTATCTGCCTTGGGAACGGTAGAGTGCCGCTAGGTTGTTGAGACTAGTTGCGACATCTGGATGTTCTTCACCCAGCAGCTTGCGCCTGAGTGCCAAAGCTTGGATACAAAGAGGTTCAGCTTCGCTGTATCTGCCTTGGGAGTAGTAGAGATACGCTAGGTTGTTGAGACTAGTTGCGACATCTGGATGTTCTTCACCCAAGCGCTTTTTAGTGACTTCTAAACACTGCTCATACCAAGGTAAAGCTTGGCTATATAAACCTTGACCATTATAAAATCTAGCGTTGCCGATGAAAGGCCCAACTAAATCATCATCGCTGACGTATTGAATGAGATGATTCGCTACTTCAGCTATATGAGGAATAGTGGGAGAAACGGCAGTGATTTGCTCAAGGGTAGACGATTCAGGAATATCTTGGGCAACTGCTACCATTACCCGACAAAAAGAAAGCTTTAATTCCTCCCCCTTATCTAAACTTGTAAGCTTATATTGAAAAAACTCCCGTAGCAGTGGATGCAGTTGATAAATTCCCTCACCTTTGCGCTGAACTAAATGCAGATTCAAAAAGCATTCGTCTCTAATTTCTTCTAAATCTTCGGTATCTTCTTCTGGTAAACACTGTTCCACCAACTTCCAAGGTATAGGTGCTGTGGCAAATAAACTCAATAAACAACCCAGTTGCTTATCGCTGTCCTCTAATTCTTGCCAACTCAACTCAAAAGCTGCTAACACACCTCGCTGTGCTGTCATGTCGGTTTCCGACTTAGATTTAGAGAGTGAACGCTCATCTATTCCCTTGTTCTTCAACCGCCGCAACATCTCTGTTAAAGATAAATCTTGTTTCCGCGCCAGATAGCGCCCGACTAATTCCACACCTAAAGGTAAATATCCCAGCCATTTACATAACTGATTTGCTAAAGCTAATTCTCGCTCAATTCGCTCTGGTGTTTCTTTGAGTAAAGACTTTAATAACTCCAGCGCCGCTTCTGGTTGCAGCACATCCAAAGATAACTTTGCAATGCGTCCCAACTTCTGGCGCGTAGTCATCAACACTTTAAACCGAGAAGATGACGACGGTAGATAAGGCTTAACTTGCTCGTAGTTGCTGACATCATCCAGCACCAGCAGCACCTCACCCTCACGCCAATGCCGCCAACAGTATTGCACTTGCGCGAGTAAATCAAAATCTTCTGGCGGCTTTAAATCAAGCTGCGTTCTGGCAAACTGCACAACTTGAATGCCCACATCCCCAGTTTTTGCAAGCAACCAGCAAAGCCCACCGTTGTATGTGTTGCGGTGCTGGATGGCATATTGCAGGGCGAGTTCTGTTTTACCAACTCCACCCATGCCAGAAATAGCTGCGATCGCAACTGGTTTATTATCCTGCATAAGTTGGTGAAGATTTTGCAATTCTTCTTCACGTCCGACAAATTCCACCACCCCACTCAAGGGCAAATTTGGCGGTATTTCAGTAGAGGGATTTGACTTTGCCCGTTCCCGTTCGAGCGACTGTAGTCAATCAGGAGAATTCTGATGGTAATTGATAGTAATTAGGCTATTGTCTACGCCTTGAAAGGTGGGAGCTTTACTATCAATACTTTGAAAACCTTGGCCACCGTAAACATTCTGGACATTTTTACCTTGAACTTTGTCAATATTAATTTCCTGGTGAATTTCTTTAGCAAGGCTTTGAACTTCTTCGCCAAATTGGGGATAGCTGTCCATTTCGACCTGTAGGTAAGCTGCAACAAAGTTTAAATCTTCCTTAGAACCTTGTTCAGCCTTTGTTAAGGCTTCTTGTACTTTCGGTTTACCCTTGAACTGATCCCAAATTTTTTGGCGTAGCAGTTTCAACTTGTCTAAAGTACTTTCGGTTATCTTCTCTACGGTTTTTTCTATAGCCTTAGTGATTACCAAAGTTGCGATCGCAGCTGCTGTCAGTGATACTGGCTCCATAACTTTGCCAAAATATAAGAGATTTTGTTTAGAGGATGTTTTAAAAGAATCTTTTATACTCATAGTTAGCAACGTGAAACATCTCAGTATATGACTAAAGATTTTATTTTGCTGTTATCTATTTAACCCAGTGCATAATAGCAAAATTATATCTTTCAGGACTTCGAAAACATCCTCTTATGTTTTTTAAGTCTACAGTCTCTAAAAAGGTAATGGAGAACCAATAGTAGAAGAAATTATAAAAAAATTAAGGGACGACTTCTATCGGTGAAATCGCCCCTCTCAACTTATAAATAGTGAAATATACTCTATCTGCTTACTCTCGAAGGTTCAACCCACTCATCCCAAGAGCTATCATAGCCATCATAAGTAATTTTATAAAGATCGTTACTAACTTCTAAAACCTGCCCTTTATACCATTTACGTTTCCACAAAATTCTCACTGCATCTCCAACTTCAAATGATGCTCGGAAGCGTTCAGCACCAACCCATTCATTCCAAGAACTATCATAACCTTCATAAGTAATATAGCAATTATCATTATTATTAACCTTAAGTACCGTTGCTGGATACCATTTTTCCTTCCAAAGAACCTCAGCCTTTTGTCCCACAGAACAGGGTGAAGCAGCTAAAGCACCGGGAATCAATGTCCCTACCCAAGTTGCCATGAAGATGGCACCAAACAATACTTTATTTTTCATGATTCTATCCTCAAACAGTAAAACGGAACTTTGATGATTTATAGAAATCTAATTCAAAACTTCCAACCACCTGTTACTATTTTGATGGAATTAAATTAGCGATCGCCTCAGCAAAAATTATGAATTTTCGTTGCTAGTTATGAAGATATCGCATTTAAACTTAATAGCATTTATAAATTTTACTTAGTCGAAAGGCTCAGATCCCCGACTTCTTCAAGAAGTCGGGGATCTAATTAATTATTAGTATTCATACTTAAACTGAATTTTACAGTTTGTTGATATTTTTAAAATTACGGGTTCTAAATCTAATTTCATAAATTCCTAGCAAACCCGATGCTACTAGCAAAGGTAAGAAATAGTAGACTCCCCGATAAGCTAACATTGACCCCAAAATTGCCGCGGCCGAAATTTGGGATGAGAGAATCAGCAAAATTATAGTTTCAAATACACCCAAACCACCGGGTACATTACTAACAACACCTGCAAACATCGCTAACAAATAGATACCCAAAAAATCCAGATAAGACAAAGATATATTACTAGGAAGCACAGCATAAAGAATTGCTGCTGCCAAAATCCAATCAAGACCAGAAATTGCTATCTGAATCAGGGATATCTTAAAATCAGGAAATCGAAATTCTTGCCCACGAATTATTAAAGGTTGTTTAATAAAAATACTTCCTAGCAAATAACCAGCGACTAATAGGAGAAAAATCACGCCGATGGGATGCACAGTCGCAAAAGGTAAATGTAGCTGAGTAGGAATTTTGAGGGGATTGATGAGGAATAAGCAACCTGCAACCGCAAACATCCCCAGCCAAAAAGTAAAATTGGCGAAAGCAATTACTTGTGCGATCGCAACTGCTGACACTCCCCAACTAGCATAAAATCGATAACGGATAGCACTGCCAGTCAGCAAAGCAAAACCTATAGTATTACTAAACGCAGAGCTAATAAAACTGGTTAAAGCAATTTTGTTCCAGTTTAGGGAACGATTAATGTAACTAAAACCCAAAATATCGTACCCAATCATCACTAGATAGCCCAAGGCTGTCAGCCAAATCGCCCAGCTTAAGCGACTTTTGGGAATAGCAGCTAGAGAGTTGAGGATATCACGATAATTATACTCATGCAGTTCGTTAGCGATCGCCCACATGGAAAGCGCCAGCAGCGACAAGCCAAACAGTGTGCTGAAATTCAATTGCAGTTTTTTAAGCATCGTGAAGAAACTTATCCTAACTTATGACTTTTAACTTACAACAAGTCGCAAAGTTTCCATCCTGTTGACACAACATTGACAACTTACTTCCGTAAACTTAATGGTTGCCAGCACAGACTGTCCAATGCCCTGCAAAGATGAACTACAAACAACCAAAAATTCTCTTGCTAGTTTCAGTATTAACCCTAGTTAGCTGTAATTTATCCCAAAATGTCGTAGCAAAACCACCTCTACAGCAAGATTTAAAAACAACGCTTTCCGTTCTTCCAACCAAGTCTAATACTGGCGACTCAGCTACTCACTTAACCTACAAAATTGAAACCTACGATAGTCAATTAATGGGTGCAAATCGCACTTATGGCGTTTCTTTACCCCCTGGCTATGAACAAAACCCAAAACAAAGATATCCTGTAATCTTTCTCCTCCACGGTGGACATGGTAATCCCAGTGATTGGTTTATTCAAGGCAAGGGACAAGCTCTCAAGACTGTGGAACAACTTTATGCTACAGGTAAGCTACCACCTAGCATTATTATCACACCAGATGGCAACGACAAACGTGGCTCTAGTCCCTACCGAGATCCCGAATATATTGATGGCCCTAACGGTAAAGTCTCCACAGCCGTGGGTGATGAGTTAGTAAAAGTCGTGCAAAGTCGTTATCGTACAGTAACTAATCCAGATTTTTGGGCAATAGGTGGTTTATCTTCTGGTGCTTGGGGTGCAATGAATGTCGGGTTACATAATGTGAATCATTTCTCAATTTTATTTAGTCATAGTGGTTATTTTAAAGATAAAAGCGGCCCAACAAATAGCCCGATAATTTATATCAAAAGCATTCCCACACCAACTACAAAAAGATTGCGAATTTACTTAGATTCAGGCAAAGCAGATATTGAAGAAATCGATGAAGCTAAAAATTTCTCTCAAGTACTAAATAACCTCAAAATTTATAATTTATTTCGTCAATTTCCTGGCAGCCACACTTGGCAATACTGGCGGGAACATTTAGCCGATTCTTTGACGTTTGTGGGCGAACAATTTAAATCTGCTGAAATGGCAAGTATGGCTCGTAATGTGGGTGTGAATAATAAAAACCCTTAGCGATCGCCAGGATAAATAATACTATTTTGTAAATCCGTTGATATTTAAATATCACTGTGGAAAACTCTACTGCCATTCTTAAGCAGATTCACTATAGTAAGTTCGGACGGAGGTGATTTTTCTAACTATAAAAAATATGAAAATTTCTAAATTGTTAATTAGTTTGCTAGGAGCGATCGCACTTCTCACTACTGCTGGTTATTATTATGTATTTATCTTAGGTGCGCCGCAACTAGACCCACCCCAAAGAGTGGCAAAGACTGGGCTAAAGTTTCAATTAGCAACCTTCAACTCGCAAGCGATGGGTGCAGTCCGCAAGTATGGCGTGATTTTGCCGCCTGATTATGATAAAAATCAGCAAAAGCGCTACCCGGTGATATTCTTATTGCACGGTGGTCATGATGATGCTCGTGCTTATGCTGATAAGTATGCAGTCTTAGATGTACTACATGAACTTTATCAAAATGGAAAATTACCACCATCAATTGTGATTACACCTGATGGTAATGATAATCGTGGTTCCAGTCCTTTTTACGATCCTGATTACTTTGATGGCCCGAATGGCAAAATAGGGACTTTAATTGGTTCTGAATTAGTGCAAGTTATCAAGTCTCGCTACCGCACTTTAGAAGAACCTCAGTTTTGGGCGCTGGGAGGTCTATCTTCTGGGGGATGGGGAGCATTTAATATAGGGTTACGCTATCTTAACAACTTCCACATTCTGTTTAGCCATAGCGGTTACTTTACCGATAATAGCGGTTCACAAAATAGTCCTCAACAAATTGTGCAACAGCTACCGCTTCAAGATAGGAAGCGATTGCATATTTACTTGGATGCAGGTTTAAATGATACTAATTTATTGGCTTCTACCAAAGCCTTCAACGAAACCTTAAATAAATTAGGCATTGCTCACGTATTTTATGCGTTTCCAGGAGGTCACGGTTTGTCTGGTGCTGACATAGGCTGGAACTACTTCCACAAACACATTAAAGATTCGCTCTCGTATGTAGGGGAACAATTTAAAAAGTTAGGAGTTAAAAGTTAGGAGTTAAGAGTTAAGAGTTTTAACACCAAAACTAATGACAAATGACAAATGACAAATGACTAATAACAAATGACTAATAATTTAAAAACTCAGATTGGACTTTGGAGTGCAGCTTTCCTGACTGGTTTAGTGGGAGTAGTGAATTTGTTGTCAGCAGTGACCCCTAACTTGTATGGGCGGAATCACTGGTTAAAGGAATTTTTGCCATTTGAAATTCGTGCCACGGGTCATATATTTGCAGCGCTGACTGGGTTTGTTTTACTTGCACTTGCTACTAATTTATTACGCAGAAAAAGAATTGCCTGGTTATTAACCATTGCTTTACTAGTAATTTCCATTTTCAGCCATTTGCTCAAGGGATTGGACTATGAAGAAAGTCTCCTCTCTGGAGTTTTACTGGTGCAATTAATCTTGATGCGCCATTTTTTCACGGCACAATCAGATCGTCCTTCAATTGCACGCGGAGTTAGAGTGCTGATAGGTGCTTTACTATTTACCCTGGCATACGGAACTATCGGATTTTACTTATTAGACGGCAAATTTTCTGAAAATTTTAATTGGGGTGAAGCTGTACTTCAGACTTTAGCGATGTTCTTCACTGAGGATAATTGGGGACTGCAACCAAAGAGCCGATTTGGAGAATTTTTTGCTAATTCGATCTATATTATTGCCGCAGTTACTATTACCTATGCAATAGTAATGTTATTGCAACCTGTATTTTGGCGTAATCTAGCAACGCCAAAAGAGCGCCAAAGAGCTAAAGAAATTGTCGAGCAATATGGACATTCTTCTTTAGCAGCGATCGCACTCTTAAATGACAAGAGTTATTATTTTAGCCCTACTGGTAATAGTGTAATAGCTTATGTTCCCAAAGGCAGGGGTGCGATCGCATTAGGAGATCCCATCGGCCCCATTGAAGACCGCCAAGAGACAATTGTTGCTTTCTGGCAGTTTTGCCAGCGCAATGACTGGTATCCGGGCTTTTACCAAACTTTGCCTGATGATGTTGAGCTTTACAAATCATTGGGATTTAAGGTACTCAAGATTGGAGAAGAAGCGATCGTTGACCTAAAAAGTTTTACATTACAAGGTAAAGCCGGTAAAAACTTTAGACCATCAATAAATCGTTTAACTAAACTGGGATACCAAATCGAGTTTTACCAACCACCCATTGCTGATACTTTGTTGCACCTCCTCAAACCTGTGAGTGATGAATGGCTAAAGATGGTACAAGGTTCAGAAAAACAATTTTCTTTGGGTTGGTTTGACGAAGCTTATCTGCGAGAGTGCGAGATTGCTGTGGTGCATACTCCCGAAGGTAACATCAGCGCCTTTGCCAACGTTCTCCGGGAATATCAACTTAACGAAGCAACTATTGACATGATGCGACATCGCTCATCTCTTGAGAATGGGACGATGGACTTTCTATTTATTTCTCTGCTTCAGCATTTTAAAGAGTGTGGTTACGACAGCTTTAATTTCGGTCTTTCTGCCCTTGCGGGAGTTGGAGACAACCCAGAATCACGCCGCTTAGAGAGAGTCTTGCACTATCTTTACGAGCATTTGAATCGCTTCTACAACTTCAAGGGGCTACACGCCTACAAAGACAAGTTCCGCCCCAGTTGGGAACCGCGTTATTTGGTTTACCCCAGTTTAGCTGCCTTACCAGATGTAGTTGTAGCATTGATTCGCGCAGATTCAGGCGATCGCCTTTTTGATTATTTCAAACCCGGAGCCTAAAGGCATCTATTCTGGCATTAACCTCATAACACCTCATTCTAGGGCGATATCTACGATCGACTCGTCTGCACAAATTGACATTTTTATGATACAATTGTACTATAAAAGAACGAATCTCCGGTGAGTATGTAACGTTAAGTCTGACAGGAAATGTCCAAAGTTTGTCATAACTGAATCCCCATAGTAGTTAGTACACTGAGGCCAAAATTTCCCTTACCTTGAACGAGGGGCAAAATCTCCTTGTCTTTATTTGACATCAATTTATTGTGTGTTTGTCCTTCAAGTTTTCACGGTTGGAAGAACTTATTAGAAACCGTGGCTTTAACAGACTTATTGACCTTTATACGGAAGGTGAAAATATGAGAAATAGTCAAATTTCTCTGCCAGAACTCATCAAATTTTTTGCAGAATATCGCAACAATATCATCATTAATATCAAGCATCTGCAAGAAAATTATCAAAGAACAGGTATCAAGCGGGTTAGAGGTGTGAGAGACGAAAAAGGGGAACTCTTACAACCTTGGTTGCAAACAGAATATATAGATAATGCTGAGTATGCTGGTATGGGCGAGTTTCAATTTAACCGCAATACCGCTACTATCAATATGCTTATCAAACGTAAAGTCAAACTTACCAAATCTGAAGATAAAACCCCTACTTTTGAGGTAGCAGGTTTGCTGGTAAATGACCTCAATAGCTTTAATAACTACACGATTGTAAGTGACGGTAAAATCAATATAAAGTCTTTACAAGTCAAAATTAGTAGTAAAAAAGCTTTTGATTGGCTTAAAGAAAAGGGTGTGTTAGATGCAGAAAATTTTGACTTTCATGCTGAATATACTATCCAGCTAGATAACTTACCGCTTGTTTCTTCTGATAGTCGTTACAGTAGTAGTATTGATGGATTATTTAATCAAATTGCGGAAATTAAAGTACTATCTGTCCAAAAATACTTACATCAATTTCCCTACAACTAATGAATACACGAATATCCGGGAAGCTTTAGTTAATGGTACTCTTGATTCTAGATTGAGCTATAAAATCGACATCGGCAGTCAAGATATTCTGAACTTGAGTAAGTTCCCTTCTGCCAATAAATTTCTGAATAGAATGTATCGTCTTTATGATAAAGAAACTGGAGAAATTATCATGAAGCCGAATTTTGAGATGGTATTTAATGAAAATCTCGCTGTTAGGCACAGGTTACTGTCATCACGTACCAAGATTACGAAAGTTGACGAGTTTATGAAACCTATTTTCGATGATTTTCTTGGACTTGATCAAAATGGCATAGTTGTAGATATTCTCAAGAAAGTTGGTGCTGATTGTTTGGCGCAGTTATTTCACGAGAAACACACTGGTAAGCAAATCAGCAAAGAAGAAATGGTTGCAGCTTTGATGGCAGCGAATACCAAGCTAGAGAAATATGTAGAAAATATCTACCAGGATAAGATTTCTCCTTTGGTATTTTACATTGGTTGTACTGGAGTATTGCCAGCTCAAATAAAAGCAAAAACCATGACTGCTGAAGAAGCTGCTGCTAAATATCCAAATTTGCAATTTTCTAAAAATGAGCAAGAAGGCACTTTTTTTGCAGTAGATGATAGTATTATCAGCATCTACGCTAAAACTGAATATTACAGCAAACTTATTTCTGTCGGTATAGACAATTAGATTGCATATATCAATAACCCAAAGATCCCCGACTTCTCTAAGAAGTCGGGGATCTTGTTTATGCACTTTTATTTAGGATTGCTATAGAAATTATAATTATGGGTTTCCCAAAATACAGCTAGAGTTTGGACGTATTGCGGAAGAAATTGGACTTGCAGACGAAGGGCTCATTACAATAGTGTTGCCTAAAAAGTTGCCGTCTACATGCTCAATGCTGACCGGATAAATAAATCAGCAATGCCACCAATTCCTCTCCCAAAACCTGGGATTATGAACAGAAGCATCATGGCAAAGAGTCCAAATTGAGTATATTGCAATGGCTTTAGCTGAGGAAAAATCTCACTGAAAACATGAAAGCCATCCAGTGGTGGAATTGGCAGCAGATTAAATAGAAATAATGTAAAATTAATCCGAGCCGCTAGATAAAGAAATTCGACGCTCAACAGTCCTGAAACATTAAAAAGTTTGAGCAATACAGTAAATAGAATACCTAATGCCAGATTCGACAATGGGCCTGCTGCGGATACCAAAATATTGCCTAGTTTACCAGAGCGAAACTTAGAGGGGTTGACAGGCATTTGTCCCCAAGCTATACCCATGAGGCAGAGAAAGATGATTGATTCTTTACCCATGTGAACTACAGGATTAAGCGTAAGATGACCAGTTTGTTGGGGAGTGTTATCTCCCTGACTCATAGCAGCCCAACCGTGAGCAAGTTCATGTAAAGTGATAGAAAATATGACAATTACAACGATTCTGAAAAAATGAATCGGCTCTGTGATGAGTGTTTGGATAAACATAATTTACTAAATTTTGGCAACGCACGTCTGCATAATAATAAGTCTCTAGTATAAATTTTAGTAAGGGAATTACTTAAGTTGCTACGGTAATTTTTGGTATATTCTATAAATGAAAATTTACTAATTTTATTAATCTCAGTTGATTTGATAGCTTAAAAAATATCTCATAACACTTCAAGAATTTTAAAACCTGGTAACAACTACGTATTTATTTTAATTTAGTATATAAAAAACTTACATATACCCAAAGCAAAAAACGATTGTATAATAAAATACTTAAATTAAATAAATTTACAAATTACACATAGATTCAGCTTTACTTGTGTCTAACTGCATCTCATAGTTTTATGTGTCTCTGGCTCAAAACATAGCCGCTATTGCCTTGTGATTTTGGTACCTCACTTTGCAAAGTTAATTTTATTACCTGAAATAGCAATAGATTTACTAATAATCTTTAAGAAAATTATGCATATATCAACTTCAATGAGACAATCTGACCTAATCTTCTCAACCTAAAGGAAGACAATGAACGATCGCACAAAGGCTCTCCAGGCTATCGCGGCTGAACGTTGGCGCGTATCCCTGATTCTCAGTGGAGCCATGATGTTTATTTACTTTGGCTTTATCTTGCTAATCGCATTCAATAAGCCCCTATTGGGGTCATTAGTAGCTCCTGGCCTAAGCCTGGGAATTTTACTAGGGGCGCTGGTAATTGTCTCAGCATGGGTATTAATTTTTATCTACGTGCGTTGGGCAAATAGCAGTTACGACGATCAAATCGCCAGGCTGACACGCAAGTAAATTAGCTATTAGCAATTTCTAGTCCAAAATCCAAAATACTAAACCAAAAAAGCATGAATAGTGTGTGGTTGGATCTGCCATTAGCGGCGGATATTACCAGTCTTGGTAAGTTTAACCCGTTGGCGATCGCTTTCTTCTTTCTCTTTGTTGTAAGTTCTCTAGGCATTACCTATTGGGCGGCAAAGCTGACCAAAAATACCGCCCACTTCTATACAGCCGGCGGCAAAATCAGTGGTTTCCAAAATGGGCTAGCCCTAGCAGGAGACTTTATGAGTGCAGCTAGCTTTTTAGGTATTGCTGGACTGGTAGCACTCAACGGCTTTGACGGCTTAATTTATTCTATTGGCTTCCTGGTAGGCTGGCCAATTGTGATGTTTTTGATTGCGGAACCACTACGTAACTTAGGCAAATACACCTTTGCCGATGTGGTGGCTTATCGCTTACAGCAAAAACCTGTACGCATCGCATCTGCCATTGGAACGTTAGCAGTAATTAGCTTTTACTTAATTGCCCAGATGGTAGGGGCTGGGGAGCTAATTAAGCTACTGTTTGGCTTTGATTATGAGTTAGCCGTGGTCATCGTCGGTTGTGTAATGATGGCTTATGTGATTTTTGGTGGGATGATTGCCACCACTTGGGTGCAAATTATTAAAGCAGTTCTGTTGCTCGGCGGAACCATCTTGCTAGCTATTTTGGTATTGGCACGATTTGGTTTTAACCCACTTGCTCTTTTCGCTGCGGCCGCAGATAAATATACAGGTGTATTAGCTCCAGGTAAACAGGTTTCCGATCCCTTTGATGCCATCTCATTGGGAATGTCATTGATGTTCGGCACTGCCGGATTACCCCACATCCTGATGCGTTTTTACACAGTACCGGACGCTAAAGCAGCACGGGTCTCTGTTACTTATGCTACGGCTATTATTGGCGTTTTTTATCTCCTTACCTTCATCCTGGGCTTTGGAGCGATGGTGCTAGTAGGGCAAGATGCCATCAAGCAAATTGGGACTGGTGGTAACATGGCTGCACCGATGTTGGCAGAATTTCTCGGTGGTGATGCTTTCTTAGGCTTTATTTCTGCTGTTTCCTTTGCAACGATTTTGGCGGTTGTAGCAGGTTTGACACTTTCAGGAGCGGCTGCACTGTCTCATGATTTGTGGGTGAATGTGGTGCGTTCTGGTCATGCTGACGAGTCAGAACAACTGAAGGTAGCTCGCGGTGCGACAATGATTTTGGGGTTAGTGGCGATATTTTTAGGTATCTTGTTTAAAGGGCAAAACGTCGCTTATATGGTGGGTTTAGCATTTGCGATCGCAGCTAGTGCCAACTTTCCAGCGTTACTACTATCAATGCTTTGGCGACGCTTTACCACTAGCGGGGCAGTTGCAAGTATGTTAGTCGGTACTTTCTCCTCGTTACTGCTGATTTATTTATCACCTACTATTCAGGTGACAATTCTCAAGCACGCTTCTGCACCTTTCCCACTGAAAAATCCGGGATTAATTACTATTCCCCTAGCGTTTATTGTGGCGATTGTTGTTTCACTATTGACTACTGAGCAGCAGGCACAAGAAAAATTTGCGGAAGTAGAAGATCGCATCCACATAGGCTCTGGGATGTGATTTTGTCGCGTTGCTGATTAGATATATGAATCTTGGTGTAGAGACGTTGCAATGCAACGTCTCTACAAGGGTTTTAAAATCACGCAAAATTATTTTCATACCTGAATTCAGCAACGCCGATTTTGTCATTGGGTATTACTCATTACAAATATTAATATTGTAAAGTTATTTTTTTGTAACAAAAATCAGGCGTTTGGTATCCAAGATAACTTTTTACTAGTAAACTATCGCACTATCATCACACTTTAAAGTTTGATATTGTCAGCTTTCTATTAAGTTAGTTGATTCATCAAGAGGAAAATTCATAAAGATTATGAGAAGACAATTTAACAGACGTAAGTTTTTGATCTACGGTTCTCTAACTTTCGGAAGCAGCTTTTTTATCAAAGCTTGTGCGAATAATTCCCCAACCACTACAGAGACAGTTGCACCTCCTACTGCAACTCCAGCTGCTGCTACTGCTGGTAACACCATCAAAGTAGGTATTTTGCACTCTCTGAGTGGTACGATGTCTATCAGTGAAAAAAGCGTTGTTGATGCTGAAAAATTAGCAATCAAAGAAATTAATGCTGCTGGTGGTGTCTTAGGTAAACAAATTGAAGCAATTACTGAAGATGGTGCTTCTAACTGGGATACTTTTAGAGAAAAGGCAACTAAGCTAATCGATCAAGATAAAGTTGCTGTAGTTTTTGGTTGTTGGACTTCTGCTAGCCGTAAGAATGTCAAGCCGGTATTCGAAAGCAAAAATCACATGCTCTGGTATCCTGTACAGTATGAAGGGCAAGAGTGTTCTAAAAATATTTTCTATACTGGTGCAGCACCAAATCAACAAATTGAACCATCTGTTGATTGGCTGTTAAAAAATAAGGGCAAAGAATTCTTCTTAGTTGGCTCTGATTACGTTTTTCCCCGCACTGCTAACACAATTATTAAAGCGCAATTAGAAGCTTTAGGCGGAAAAACAGTTGGTGAAGATTATTTACCTCTTGGCAATACAGAAGTTACGCCTATCATTACGAAAATCAAACAAAATTTGCCCAATGGTGGCGTGATTTATAACACCCTGAATGGTGATAGTAATGTCGCTTTCTTTAAACAATTAAAAGGGGCTGGATTGACACCAGATAAATATCCCTCTATGTCTGTCAGTATTGCTGAAGAAGAAGTCAAAGCAATTGGTGTAGAGTATCTCAAAGGTCACTATGCAGCTTGGAACTATTTCCAAACAGTAGACACACCTGCTAACAAAAAGTTTGTTGCCGCTTTCAAGAAAGAGTATGGTGAAGATCGCGTGACTAACGATCCAATGGAAGCATCATATATTGCAGTTTATTTGTGGAAGCAAGCAGTAGAAAAAGCTGAGACTACTGATTTAGAGAAAGTGCGGACTGCGGCTTATGGGCAAACTCTAGATGCGCCTGAAGGTAAAGTGACAATGGATGCCAATCATCACATCTCTAAAATTGTGCGGATTGGTCAAGTTAGACAAGATGGTTTGTTTGATATTGTCTATGCTACTCCTGCACCAGTTGAGCCAGTTCCTTGGAATCAATTTGTAAAAGAGACTAAAGGGTTTGCTTGTGATTGGACTGACCCAGCGAAGGGTGGTAAGTACAAGAAAGTTTAAATAATTAGTAATTAGTAATTAGTAAAAATTTACTAATTACTAATTAATCAATCTTAATTTTGTAGGGTGCGTTATAGCGAAGTGCAACGCACCATTTAGAGGATGTTTTCAAAGTGGTTGGCTGTGATTTTAATAGAATGATTACCCCCCTTAATTCCCCCCCCCCTTCGACAAGCTCAGAGCATCGCTTGTAAAGGGGGGAAACCGGAAAATAATCTAGTTCCCTCCCCTTTATAAGGGGAGGGTTAGGGTGGGGTAAAAATATTTTATACATCAATCATAACTTTTAAAACATCCTCTTATATCGGTACGTTACGGTAAAAATATTTATTGTCGCTATGTTTAGTCACTTGCGCTGTAACACACCCTAAACATAATTACAAATTAGTATGTGAGGAAAAAAGTGTTAGCAGGATTTTTAGAAGCTGTATTCAATGGAATTAGTATTGGTGCTGTATTATTAATTGCTGCATTAGGATTAGCAATTATTTTTGGATTGATGGGTGTCATCAATATGGCACATGGCGAGTTGATGATGTTTGGGGCTTATACAACATTTGTTGTGCAAAATGTCTGTAAGCAATTAGGTGGAGTGTGGTTTGAAGTCTATATATTTTTGGCTTTGATTATCGCTTTTATTTTCACGGCTGCTGTGGGATTAATTCTAGAAAAAGGTGTGATTCGTTATCTCTATGGAAGACCATTAGAAACTCTGTTGGCAACTTGGGGAGTAAGTTTGATTTTTCAACAGTTTGTTCGCAGTGTGAATTGGGTATTGATAATTAGTATTGCGATATTTTCTTTGTTATTTTTTGGAGGTTTATGGATTTTAAATTCCCGCACTGATTTGGGAAGAGTTCGTAACTGGATTGTAGCGGTAATATTTTTACTATCGCTGGGAGTGACAATCACAACAGGCAATTTATTGAGCCAAACTTATCAGCTAGCAGTGACTCAACCTTGGTTTGGCGCTCAAAATGTGGATGTAACAGCGCCTACTTGGTTACAAGCGGGGATATCTTTGGGTGGTGTGCAATTTCCCTTTGCTAGGTTATTTATTATTGCTTTAACAATAATCTGTGTGTCGGGAATTTATTTATTTTTACAGCGTTCTAGCTGGGGTTTAAGAATTCGGGCTGTGACGCAAAACCGAAGTATGAGTGCTTGTTTGGGTATCCCAACTCAAAAGGTGGATGCAATTACTTTTGCACTGGGTTCTGGTTTAGCTGGTGTGGCTGGATGTGCGATTAGTTTACTCGGTTCTGTAGGGCCAAATACGGGACAAAACTATATTATTGATACTTTTATGGTGGTTGTGGTTGGGGGTGTGGGGAATTTAGCCGGGACGATTGTGGCGGCTTTGGGTATTGGGACGGCTAATTTTTTAATTGGTTCTGGGACTCTGGCTTTGTTGTTTACTCCTGTAAAGCCTTTGGCTGATTTGTTTACTTTTTTTGCCACGACGAGTATGGCTAAGGTGATGGTGTTTGCGCTGATTATTGTGTTTTTACAGTGGAAGCCTGGGGGGATTTTTCCGCAGAAGGGACGTACTGTTGATGTTTAAACGAACCGCAGAGACGCAGAGGACGCAGAGAATGAGGAAGAAGGGAGGAGGGTTATTAATTGAGGTGGGGGTGGTGGTTGCGATCGCACTCTTCCTTATAATTGTTATGCCACTGGTGCTTTCGGAGTTTCGCTTGAATTTGTTGGGGCGATTTTTGTCACTGGCGATTGTGGCTTTGGGTATCGATTTGATTTGGGGGTATACTGGTTTATTGAGTTTGGGACATGGTATCTTCTTTGGTTTGGGTGGATATGCGATCGCAATGTACCTAAAACTGCAAGTCCCTACTGGTGAATTGCCTGATTTTATGGGACTTTATGGAGTTACGGAACTTCCCGCTTTTTGGAAACCTTTTTATTCTTTTCCTTTGACAATAGCTTTGGTGGTAATAATTCCAGGGTTATTGGCGGGATTGTTGGGATATTTAGTTTTCCGAAATCGCCTCAAGGGAGTTTATTTTTCTATTTTGACTCAAGCGGGAACTATTGTATTTTTCAACTTCTTTAACGGTCAACAACAATTCTTCAACGGTACGAACGGGCTGATAGATTTTACAACTTTGTTTGGGGCAACGGTCAGTGATGCCAAAACGCAGTTTGTTTTCTACACCCTAACGGTAGTGTTTCTTGCAGCAACTTACGGGATTTGTCGCTGGTTGACAACTGGACGCTTTGGCAGATTATTGATAGCGATTCGTGATGATGAAAGTCGGGTAAGATTTTCTGGCTACGACCCTACAGATTTTAAGGTGTTGGTGTTTGCAGTTTCAGGTGCGATCGCAGGTATAGCAGGAGCATTCTACACCATTCAAAGTGGTTCAGTCTCACCTAGAGCAATGGATATTGCCTTTTCGATTGAAATGGTGATTTGGGTAGCGGTAGGCGGACGCGCTACTTTAATTGGCGCGATTGTCGGAACTTTGTTAGTCAATTATGCCCGCACTTTTTTAAGTGAACAATTTGCTGAAATCTGGCTATTTTTCCAAGGCGCATTATTTTTGATAGTCGTCACAGTGCTTCCTGACGGTATCGTGGGATGGTTGCGTAGCCAGAATATTTCTCTTTTCAACCGCCGTCAAGAAATTTCTACATATCCCACCTTGGAAGAAGACCCTGAAGTGCAACATGAACGCGAAAATATTGGAAACTGAAAACGTAACTGTTAGTTTTGATGGTTTTAAGGCTTTAAACCAGCTTAACTTTAGTATGGATGTGGGTGAATTACGAGTAGTAATTGGCCCCAATGGTGCGGGAAAGACAACGTTTCTGGATGTAATTACGGGGAAAGTGCAACCAACTGTTGGGCGAGTTTTATTCAAAGGAAGAAATCTGCGTTCTTTACCTGAATATAAAATTGCCCGATTGGGAATTGGGCGCAAGTTCCAAACACCTCGAATTTACTTAAATTTAACGCCACGCGAAAATTTAGAAATTACTATCAACAAGAAGAAAAATGTCTTTTCTACTTTGTTTGAACATTCTAATACTGTTGAAAAGAATAATGTTAAAGGATTATTAGAAACCATCGGTTTAACTGCGAAAGCAGATATTAGAGCAGCTTTACTTTCTCACGGAGAAAAGCAACGTTTAGAAATTGGGATGTTAGTAGCACAGTCACCTGATTTATTACTCGTTGATGAACCTGTTGCGGGTTTAACCGATGAAGAAACCTATAACATCGGCGAATTACTTTTAGCATTAGCACAAAGTCATTCAATTTTAGTAATTGAACATGATATGGAATTTGTGCGTCAAATTGCTAAGAAAGTAACAGTGTTACATGAAGGTTCTGTGCTGTGTGAAGGTAATTTTGAGGAAGTGCAGAATGACTCTCGTGTGATTGAGGTTTATTTAGGAAAACAGGAAGAATGAAAAACGCGATCAATACTATTCGGTTAAAGCAAGAGACGCGATGAATCGCCGTCTCTACAAAAGATTAATTATTGTAGAGATGGCGATTTATCGCGTCTTTGTGATTTATATACCATCAAAAAACCTTAACCGAACGGTATTGAAAACGCGATAACTTCATTAAGCTGCGCGATTGCATTTTTTATTTCCCTAGTAATTCTGGTCGATTTGCGCTGTTAAACACCTGCTCTACTGTTAGCGCTCAATCAGCAATTACTACTGATTCCATGCAAGTTGCACCTGTAAATACCTTATCTTCATACTGTCCCTCCACCCACTGACAAATAGTAATTTGTTGTATCTGTGGGTCAACAATCCAATACTCTAATATTTCCCTAGCAGCATACTCTGTCCGCTTGTAGCGATAATCACGAATGCTGTTTGCTTTGCCTTCTATACCCTACACAGACTACCACTGGAAATATTATAAGGTTATCTGTCCTCGCCTAAGTGTTGAATAATTCCATATTATACAAAAGTGTGAAAACTGTAGACGTAGGTTGGGTGGAGCGGAGCGCAACCCAACATATATCAAGATGTTGGGTTACGCAAAGCCTCCAACGCGACTTGCTACAACGCGGGGAGCCCGCGCAACGCAGTGGCTCCCCAACCTACAATTTTTTTGCTTAAAGGTAGGAAAGATGGGAAAAGTAGGATGTTTTTTACCAGCTATTAAATACTTTACTGATGTGTTGTAACTTGATACTAGGTTGCTAAGAAGTTCTTCAATTACTTGACGACTAAGTATTTAAAAAACATCCTCTCAGCCTTTTCTGACTACCTAAAATTAAAGTCCAAAAACAATTAACTATGGCTCGCACTACTACTTTGCCTGTTGCTCAAAAGCCTTTGACAAACAATGTTTACATTGATGGAATTCTCTGGGGCGGGAAGTATTATTCTTCTTCAGGTTCATCGGTAACAAGGATTGATTACTCTTTCTGGAACTCAACAGCCGCAAGTTTTGATGATCCCTACAAGAACAAAGCCACAAACCCCAATGACTGGTTTCCTGAAGGAAAAGATTCCTTAATAAAAGCTCTAGATGCTTGGGCAGCAGTTGCTAATATTCAATTTGTAGATGCTGGGGATAATAAAGAATCTGCTACTCTGGGCTTCTATAACCTAAATAATGCTGATTTGGGCGATTACCTATTCGGAGAGTTCAGCCCTCCTGGAGAAAATGGACAGGGAATAGGTTATTTTAATCGAGAAGCATTGGGTGGAAATGTTGCTGGGGCTCCAGGTACCCTTAACTTTGCCGTTTTAATTCATGAACTAGGACATGGATTAGGGCTGGCTCACCCTCACGATAATGGAGGAGGTTCGCCAATTTACCCAGGGGTTACTTCACCTTTTAGAAGTTTAGGAAACTTGGGCTTGAACCAGGGTATTTACACTACTATGTCCTATAATTCTGGGTTTTACAGTCAGAATGGTAACCAAGAGAAACTGGGCTACGGACTTGAAAGCACACCTATGGCGTTTGATATTGCTGCTATTCAGTATCTCTACGGCCCAAATAATAGCTACAAAACTGGTAACGATACATACTACTTGCCTAGTGTCAACCAATCTGGTACTAGTTATTCCTGTATTTGGGATGCTGGTGGGGTTGATACAATTAATGGCATTAGCGCACAATCGGATGTGACGATCGATCTCAATGATGCCTCCCTGAATACTGCTCAAGACGGCGCAGGTGCTGGTGGTTATGTGTCTTCCGCCAAGGGCATTTTTGGAGGATTTACCATTGCTAACAGCGTGGTGATTGAAAACGCTACTGGCTCTAATTTTAACGATCAAATTATAGGTAATGAATTTAGCAATAGTTTAGTTGGCAATGATGGTAATGATACTATTGACGGTGGTGCTGGCAGTGATACCATCAATGGTGGCAATGGCAACGACAGATTAATTGGTCGTGCTGGCAGCGATCGCTTAACTGGTGGTACTGGCAATGATGTTCTTATCGGTGGCGCTGGCAATGACGTTCTTCTTGGTGGTACGGGTGCCGACCGTTTTCTTTACGATACAGAAGGTGCATTTGCTAGGGCTGATGTCGGTCAAGATACCATCAGCGACTTCAATCGCTCCCAAGGCGACAAAATTGTACTTGATAGGACTACCTTTACCGTACTCTCTTCTACTTCAGGTAATAGCTTGGCTGCCAATGATTTTGCAATTGCGGGTCTTGATATTCTAGGTATCCCACTGACTGGAGAATTACTGAACGCTAAGATTGTTTACAATTCTACAAATGGGTCTTTGTATTACAACCAAAATGGTACGGCGGTCGGCTTCGGCAGTGGTGGTCTATTTGCTACTCTTTCTAATGAGCCAACTTTGGCAGCCAGTGACTTTATCGTGCAAGCATAGTTACTTAACTTCAATATTTTAATAAAATCTGCACGCCAATTTTGATTGATGCTCGCCTAGCGAATCCAGAGGTAGAAACGCATTTCCCGCATTTCTCACAAGCTTGAGGGGCAGAGGGGAAAGAACAAGGCACATTAAACTCTCCTCTGCTCAAGCGCTCAAGCGCAGGCTTAACCGAGATGTGGTGAGAAATCCGGGATTTGAGATTTTAGATTGTTCAATCCAAAATCTCAAATGTCAAATTACTTCGTTTTCTATGCAGGTTTCCCATTTTTATCTGATGCTTGTTCTGCAAGATTTTTTAAGCGGGTTGACCTGATTTTGCGGAGGCGATCGCTATTACGAACACCACCCGCCATTTCATATTCAGCGCTGTCTTTGCCGTACTTGATAGCAACCACCATTAACATTTTCTCAGAAAGCTGTTTCAAGTTTTTTTCCATTTCTTCAACTTCTGTTAAAGTAGAGTCAACTATAGCCAGAGCGCTATTATGAACATCAATTTTATTACGTAACTGTTCGATTGAATCAATCAGTTTTTCTAAAGTATAATCTTCTTCAAATTTAATGCTGGGAATAATCGATTTCATCCCAGATGCTCTTAATTCAGCTTTTTCTAAAACGCGGGATGTACGTTTTTGACGAGACATAAATTTGCTCTTTTAAGATACTTCTAGAGCTAGCTTGCCTCAATTAAGCCTGATTTCGGTTCAGCATAAATCGCAATTTCTGCTCGCAAAATTTTTAGCTTATACCAGTAATATCCCGGTATATAATTACTCATGTACGAAGGCAAGAGGCAAAAGGTAGGAAACACGAGAGTAGTCGTTACAGGCTTGGGAGTAGTCGTTACAGACTTAGAAGTAGTCGTTACAGACTTGAGAGTAGTCGTTACAGGCTTGAGAGTAGTCGTTACAGACTTGAGAGTAGTCACTACAGACTTGAGAGTAGTCACTACAGACTTGAGAGTAGTCACTACAGACTTGAGAGTAGTCGCTACAGACTTGGGAGTAGTCGCTACAGACTTGGGAGAAATGGCTTCAGTATTCTAATAAAGTTTACTGGTATATCTATTATCTTGCGGCACAATCCAGGGGCAGCGATGGTAAAGTCAAATATATGTGGAGGTAGTACTATGACTCAAACCCTACCCAAGTTAGTAACCTTTGAACAATTTATCGAGTGGTACCCCTCAAACGGGGCGCGATATGAACTACATAAAGGAGTCATTGTAGAAATGCCACCCCCAAGTGGTGAACACGAAAATGTTGTTGGATTTTTGGCGGCACAAATAACCCTCCAGTTCTTGCAAATGGGGCTTCCGTTTTGTATCCCCAAAACTGCCTTTGTCAAAATTCAGAGCAATAACTCAACCTATTCTCCTGACATTTTGCTATTAAACCATGACAATCTCGTGAATGAACCTTTGTGGAGCAAGCAATCAACCGTTATTCAAGCTGCATCTATCCCACTAGCTGTTGAAGTTGTGAGTCAGTGCGTTGCGCGGGTTCCCCGCGTTGAAGCAACTGACGAACCCGTAAGGGTTAGCACCAACTGGCGAGACGACTACTATGACAAGTTCAGGGATTACGAAGAGATGGGGATTCCTGAGTATTGGATTGTAGACTATGCTGCGATCGGTGGCAAAAGATTTACTGGTAATCCTAAACAAAAAACTATTACAATTTGCGAATTAGTTGAGGGAGATTATCAAATGACTGTGTTTAGAGAAAATAATTTTGTTGTATCGCCTTTATTCCCCCAACTCAATTTGACAGCACAACAAATTTTTGATTCTGCTTTGTAAGTTTCGGTTTTAATACAAACGGAATTTTATTTATGCTTAAAATCTCTAACCTCAACGTTTATTACGGCGAAAGCCACATTCTCCGCAACGTAGATTTAAGCGTACCATCTGGGCAAATGGTCTGCCTAATCGGACGCAATGGTGTAGGTAAAACTACCCTACTCAAAACCATCATGGGTTTACTCAAACCCCGTAGCGGTACTATTAACTTAGCTGAAGAATTAATTAACTCCAAATCCCCAGACCAAAGAGCAAAATTAGGAATTGGTTATGTCCCCCAAGGGCGAGAGATTATCCCCCGTTTGACAGTCAAAGAAAATCTGATGCTGGGGTTGGAAGCTAGACGCAAACCAGTAAAAAAAGCAGAAATTCCAGAGGAAGTTTTTAGCTTATTCCCGGTGTTAAAAACCATGCTTTCACGGATGGGTGGTGATTTGAGTGGGGGACAGCAGCAACAATTAGCGATCGCACGTGCTTTAATGGGAGAACCTCAATTACTCGTCTTGGATGAACCCACCGAAGGTATTCAACCCTCAATCATCCTCGAAATTGAAGCCGCAGTCCGTCGCATTGTCGAAACCACAGGCATTTCGGTTTTATTGGTAGAGCAACATTTACACTTTGTCCGTCAGGCTGATTATTATTACGCCATGCAAAAAGGTGGTATTGTCGCCTCCGGTTCCACAGCCGAACTCAGCCAAGATGTGATTCAGCGCTTTTTAGCTGTTTAATTTTTGAGATTTCTATATCAACAGTGTCAGAAGCAATCAAATCTGCGGCTTCTTGTAAAAGCTCATTTTGTTCCTTTTGAATTGCTTCTAAGCGATGAGAAATTTCTACTAATCGTTGTTTTTTATTTGGTTGAAAATTTTCAGGTAACAAAGCTGGCAGATTATCAGTTGTTTTAGTAGCCGTAAATTGTTGAACAGCAAAACTGCCGACTTTAGTTAAGGATAAAAAACTAACTTTAATCAAAGCCTGAAGCAATTTTAACGGAACTTGGAGTATTGACCAACTAGCTGTTTCAATCAAGCGGACAATTGCTTTGATAATGCTCCAGACGAGAGCAAGTGCAAACAAAAAAATCACTATACTAATAATCGGGTGATTAGTTGCCCAACCTAGTATTTGAACTAACCTAAAAAATATCGGGTGTTGTGTCAGCCAATCACTTACAGAAGATGCCATTACATCTTTAACTGCGCCCGATGTTGTAGTTTTAAATTTATCAGCAGTTTGCCAAGTTTGTTCTAAGCTTGTCGTAACTGTATCAATTGCTTTATCAGTCGTTGTAGTTGCTGTTGCCTTCAAAGACTCCCCAACTTGTTGTGCTGAGTTACTTAAAGAGTTAACATTCTCACCCACAAAATCTTTCACATTTTGTAAACGTTGCAAAACTCCGTTAGGCAAATGTATGTCTACTTGGGATACCATAAAACATTTCACCGAGGTTGAAATCTAACCCGTAACCCATCTTTAGGGCGATTAGTGGGAACAGCAACGACTTCTAAACTTTGATTGGGTAATATCTCCCAATGATAACTACGTAGAAGATGAGCAGCAACTATCTTCATTTCCATTTTGGCAAAAGCTATGCCAATACAAATGCGTGGACCACCGCCAAAACCAACTAAACTAAAAGGATATTTTTTGTGTTCTTGCCGTTGAGGACTAAAACGGTCTGGGTCAAAGAGTTCTGGCTCAGAATATATTTCTTCAATTTGGTGAGTAACTCCAATTGAGTAGTATAACTGCCAACCAGTAGGTACGTGATAACCATTCAATTCAAAGTCTTTAATCACACCACGAAACCCACCGCCGACAGGTTGATGCAATCTTTCAACTTCCCACAAAACCTGCTCTAAATAGGGCATTTTCCCCAATTGTTCTAAATCCAAATCGCCTTGACTTGCAAGTTGTAATTGTTCAACTCTAGCTTTTTCAAGTACTTCTGGATGACAGGCTAACTCTGTACACAACCAAGTAAGCATCGAAGTAGTAGTTTCATGTCCAGCGAAGAGTAACAGCACCGCTTGGGCAATGATTTCTTTTTCACTTAAACTATTACCATCTTCATCCTTAGCTTTGATTAACAGGCTGATGGTATCTTGAGTTGGGTTTTGCTGACGTTCTCTGACAACTTGAGTGAGATGCTCTAAAATTTCATTACGCGCGGCTATAGCTTTACCAAATGTAGTAAATGGTAGAGGCAACGGATTAATAGCCAACAGTCCATTCGTCAAAGTTGTAAATAACTGGCTAAGGCGCACACATTCCGGCCCAGGACGTGTACCCAAAAATAATTGACTAGCAATATCAAATGTCAGCTGTTTAAACTCTTGGAACCAAGTAAACTCCTGTTTTTTCTCCCACTTTTGGAGATAGCTGCGCGTAATATCTTCCATTGTGGAGAAATAACTCGCCAATGCTGGGCCATGTAATGCCGGCATCATCAAGCGGCGGTTTCTGCGGTGTTCCTCTCCATCTTGGAGAAAAAGCGATTCACCCAGTAATGTCTTGAAATTATCAGGCCATCCCTCGCGCCAAGAAAAATTCTCGATATGGCTTGACAAAACGAACTCTAATGCCTCCGGACCTGCCATTACTACAGTCGGTCTGCCAAGAAGATGGGTTTTGAAGATGGGCCCATATTGGTGATAGCGCTTTTTGGCAAAATCGCGGTCGAAAACAAAGGAGAGTGTTTCACCTAATACAGGCAAACCAAAGCTTCCAGGAGGAATTTGATTAGTTTTCATATCTCTCTAGCTCGAAGCACTAGTATAAAACCGCAACGCAAACCGCCAAAACCAAGTAGAAGCAAAAAACAAGGCTATTGCTAATATTACCGCACCTATCAACCAGCTAATTTCACTCCGACCCAACAGCGCTTGGGCTGGTACTGTAGTTAAAAAAGCTACTGGCATCACAAAGGTAAAGAAAAAACGGTAAGCAGTGGGATATGCAGCGATGGGATATCGTCCAGCTTCCAATAAACCACGCAACACTTCAGTAACGTTGTATATTTTGACGAACCAGATACTCATTGAACCCAGCATAAACCACAGGCTGTATAAAATCACAAAGCTGAACAATAACGGCAGCACACCAAGTAGATAGCCGTTTATCCCTACACCAAGGCGTTTACCTGCATAGCCAATGATAATACTACCAAAAATTAGATCCGGCAGTCCCCAAGGTGAAAGGGTATGAGTGGAAAGCCAAAACTGACTGCGGATAGGTTTTAATAATATAAAGTCCAAAGTGCCTTCTTGAACATGACGGACAATGCGATTCAAGTTAGACGCTAAAAAAGTCGCAGAAAATCCTTGTAGTAAGGTAAAAATTCCTAAAACTACTAAAGCTGCTTCCCATGACCAGCCACTAAAAGTATAGCCAGTGCGGTAAAACAAGAATAATCCAAAGAGGCTACCCGCAAGATTTCCCAAGCTGGTGAGGGTAGCGACGAGAAAATTAATCCGATACTCTAACTCAGATGCGATCGCAGCACCCCAAAATAGTCTTAGTACTTTCAAATATCTTTGCATCTTGCACCCATAATCCAAAATGTGCCATCTGTCACTAAAATTTCTAAGATTACACAAGAACTTTACGTAAATTTAATATTACTTTTTATTCAGGAAAATTGCTAAACGTTAAGATGTGGTGGATATATTGTTGAAAACTAAAAAATTCTAATGCATTTAAATTTACCAGACCTAATTACAAAAATTGGCTACTTTGGGGTATGGGCAATTATCTTTGCTGAATCTGGCTTGCTAATTGGTTTTTTTCTGCCAGGAGATAGTTTGCTATTTACTGCTGGATTCCTCGCATCTCTTCCAAAATCAGGGTTTAACATTTGGGTTCTGATTTTTGGTGCTTTTGTTTGTGCAGTCCTTGGTGATAATGTTGGCTACGCTACAGGACATAAATTTGGCAGAAAATTATTTCAGAAAGAAGATTCATGGTTGTTTCATAAAAAACACTTGGTAAAAACCCAGGATTTTTATGAAAAACATGGGAAAAAAACACTAGTTTTGGCCAGGTTTACACCGATTATTCGCACTTTTGCGCCGATTGTGGCTGGACTTGGTGCGATGCATTACCGAACATTTATGTCTTACAACTTAATTGGTGGCTTTCTTTGGACATTTGGCATTACCCTATTAGGATTTTTCTTAGGAAAATCTCTGCCACCTGAACAGGTAGATAAGTATTTGTTACCAATTATTGGATTAATTATAGTTGTTTCTTTAGTGCCATCAATGATTCATGTAATACAAGAAAATCAAGCAAATAAAAATTAAAATATTTTGCGTAATTTATGGAGATTGGAATAAATTAATTTTGAATTTGGAACCAAGCGACATGACTTACTTAAATATTAACCTCTATCTATTAATAGAAAATCTCCTCTTTTTTGTAATTGCCACACTTTTTATTGTGGTTGTGAACTGGGGGTGGAAACACACAAAGCCTTATACTCTACCTTTACCATTTCCCGGTTGGTATAAAATCTGGTTTGGCTCAGTGCAACTGCTAGGAGGATTGCTGCCCTTAGTAGTGATGCTATTGTGGGGTGTATGGTGGGGCGATCGCACTGTGTTGACTGTACTTGGTTGGTATTTTATTATATTAGGGTTGCAAATTATCTCTGAGATAGTAACACTCAGGCAGTTGCAAAATGTAGTGTGGGTAATGGTTCCTTATATATACTTGCCTTACCGCTTCTGGCAATTATACGAAGGTTTGACACTTTTAGATTCAAAAAGTGAGTTGGTATGGGTACAATATTTATTGATTTTTGAATTAGTGTTGTGGATTGTTAACTACGTTATAGATGTGTCTCAATTACCACGGCTGTTTCGCTGGGAAGTAGAATCAAACTCCGATCTTAGTTAAGGATTAATCGCAGAATTAGCCATTTTTATCAAAGAAGTGCGATCGCCTGCTTTCAACCCAACAACATATTGCACACCCTGTTGTCTCCAAGTCAAGGTAGCATCTGAGCAATTAGCACCACAAGTAAAATCCACAAAATAGCCAGTAATTCCCTTAGCTAAAGATACAGCTTTACCATTCAGGCGGGGGGTTTTGCGGGTTACTGCTTCAGCAGAAATTACACCCAGACGACAAGCAGTTCCACTGCTACAATCAGGACTGAAACCGAGTAAAATCTCGTAGTTTTTTTGTGTAGCAGCTTCTATAATCGCGTAAATTGGATTTTCCCCATCTGATTCAGGAATAAACTTCGGCAACAGAATCCGAATTTGAGTCTTTTGCTTTAATTTAGGCAAAATAGATTTAAAAACTGGGTGTATCTGGGTTTTACCCTGGCTTTGTGCTATTAGTTGGGACTGGTTATTTATAGTAGCTATCGCTGACTTGTGAAAGCTGCTAACGCTGACTAATACAAATACGCCACATACAGCACTGATATAACTGATGCTTGAAATCATCTTTGAAAACCTATTTCGTCTAAAAAAGGAGTTAGGAATAAATACAGCAGATTGCAAGTAAGTTAGGTACAAAATGCAGCACTCAAAATTCAGATATAAAGAGTTTCTACCTTCTGCCTCAAAACCCTTAGTTTTGTACTTCATGTAAAGGAAAACTGCTGTAACTCCTAACTCCTCAGTTATAACTCTTAACTCCTAAGTCGTAACTTTTTACACCGCACAACTCAACTCGCCAGCTTTTTGACTGAAGCGGTGATTTTCCCGATAATCTACGGGACAATCTATCACGGCGGGTACATCTTGAGCGAGGGCTTCTTTCAGAGTGGGAATTAAATCTAAAGCCGATTCAACTCGGTACCCTTTTAAACCCATGCTTTCAGCGTATTTAACAAAATCAGGATTACTAAAATGCACAAAAGATGAGTTTCCTTTGCCAAAGTGATTTTCTTGCTTCCACTCAATTAATCCATAGCCACCATCATTGAAAATTATGGTGACAAAAGGTGTACCTACGCGTAAGGCTGTTTCTAATTCTTGAGAATTCATCATAAAGCCGCCATCACCTGTTACAGCAACGACTTTGCGTTTAGGATGAACGAGTTTTGCTGCTAATGCGCCAGGAATAGCAATACCCATAGCCGCGAAGCCGTTGGAAATTATGCAAGTATTGGGGCTATGGCAATGATAATGACGAGCCATCCACATCTTATGTGCGCCAACATCAGAGATGACGATATCATCTGGGCCCATCACTTGCCGTAAATCATAAATTAACTTTTGTGGCTTAATGGGAAATCCGTCATCATGGGCATACTGTTCATAATCAGCCCGAATATCTGATCTTAAGCTAATAGCAAAAGGATCGGGTTTACCTTGTCTGTCTGCTAATTTTAAAATTTCATAGAGGGAATCTGAAATATCTCCCACGACTTCGGCGTTAGGAATATAACTACTATCAATTTCCGCCGGACTTACCCCAATATGCACAATCGGAATTTCACCATTCCGATTCCATTTTTTCGGAGAAAACTCAATCAAATCATAGCCGATGGCAATTACTAAATCTGTGTTATCAAAACCGCAGGTAATGAAGTCTCTTTGCTGTAATCCGACTGACCACAAAGCCAATTGATGTGTGTAGGGAATCACACCTTTACCCATGAAAGTATTGGCAACAGGTATATTCAGTAATGTGGCAAATTGGGTTACGGCATCACTTGCTTGAGCGCGAATTGCCCCATTTCCGACTAAGATTAATGGGTTAACTGCTTGGCAAATTGCGGCTGCTGCTGCCCGAATGCTAGCAAAAGATGCATAAGTTTTTTCGCTATTATCCTTACGCAAAGGTTTGCCTTCGACGGGCATGGCAGCAATATTTTCTGGTAAATCGATGTGAACTGCACCGGGTTTTTCAGATTGCGATCGCTTAAATGCTTTCCGCACTACTTCTGGTGTAATACTCGGTCGCACAATCTGCTTATTCCACTTGGTAACAGGTGCAAACATTGCCACCAAATCTAAATATTGATGGGATTCGATGTGCATTCTATCTGTTCCCACTTGACCAGTAATTGCCACCAAGGGCGCACCATCGAGGTTAGCATCTGCTACCCCAGTCATCAAGTTGGTTGCCCCAGGGCCAAGAGTAGAAAGACACACTCCGGCTTTTCCTGTTAAGCGTCCGTAGACATCGGCCATGAATGCTGCACCTTGTTCATGACGAGTCGTAATAAATTTGATCGAAGAATGTTTTAGCGCTTCCAAAACGTGCAGGTTTTCTTCGCCAGGGAGTCCAAAAATATATTGCACTCCTTCATTTTCTAGGCACTGCACCAATAATTCTGCTGTATTCATTTTATTTCCTAACTATTTATTTAGTCATTTGTCCTTTGTCACTTGTACTGAGCGAAGTCGAAGTATTTGTCCTTTGTCATTGGTCATTTTTTGGCTAATGATCAATGACTAATGACTAATGACCAATCTATTTAACCCACACAGTTTTCACATTGACAAACTCATGTATACCCTGGATACTCAATTCTCTGCCATATCCAGAACGCTTAGTACCACCAAAGGGCAACCGGGGATCGGATTTGACCATACTGTTGATAAACACGGCACCGGCTTCGATTTCCTCAATCAAGCGATCGCATTCTTGGTCGTTCTTTGTCCAAGCGCTTGCACCTAATCCAAAGGGGCTGTCATTAGCGAGTTTAATGGCAGCATCGATATCAGGAACCCGGAACAACAAGGCTACTGGACCAAAGAATTCTTCTTTTGCAATTGGTGTGTCAGGCGGGATATCTATGATAATCGTTGGCGGATAAAAGTTCCCTGGACGATCTGATAAAGGATGTCCGCCGGTGAGGACTTTACCACCAATTTTGGTAGCAGCTTGTACTTGTTGATCTAAATCCTGGAGAATACCAGGTGTTGCCAATGGGCCTAAATCGGTATCCGATTGCATAGGATCGCCTACTTTTAGCGCCTCGAATTTTTCTAAAAGCAATTTTTCAAATTTATCTGCGATCGCTTCTGCGACAATAAAACGTTTCGCTGCAATACATGATTGCCCGTTATTCAACATCCTTGCTGTAGTAGCTGTGACAACTGCTGTCTCTAAGTCAGCACTTTCTAACACAATAAATGGATCGCTTCCTCCCAATTCCAAAACTGTTTTTTTGATTTGTTTGCCGGCGGCGACAGCGAGGGATATGCCTGCTGGTTCGCTTCCAGTTAAGGTGGCAGCTTTTACGCGGTCATCAGCCATTAAATCAGCGACTTTGGCAGCGCCTATTAATAGAGTTTGAAACGCACCTTCAGGAAAACCCGCGCGTCGGATAATATCTTCAATTGCCAAGGCGCACTGCGGCACATTGGAAGCGTGTTTGAGTAAGCCGACATTTCCCGCCATTAGTGCTGGTGCAGCAAAGCGGAACACTTGCCAAAAGGGAAAATTCCACGGCATCACCGCAAGAATTGCACCCATTGGTTGATAACGTACAAAACTCTGGCTGGCATCAGTTTTTACACTGACATCAGCCAAAAAACTAGGGGCATGTTCGGCATAGTAGCGACAGACAACGGCGCATTTTTCGACTTCTGCGATCGCAGCTTTAAATGGCTTACCCATTTCCAGAGTCATTAACTTAGCAAATTCTGCTTTGTCTTGCTCTAAAATATCAGCAGCCTTTTGTAGCCATTGCGATCGCTCAGAAAAATCAGTCTGGCGATACTTTTCAAAAGCCTGATTAGCCAAATCGAGTTTAGCGAGAATTTCTGTATCATTGAGCGCCTCAAAGGTCTTGAGCGTCTCCCCAGTGGCGGGATTGATAGTAGCGATCGCCATTACCTGACCTCCCGTTAAAAAATAGCTTGACTGTTGGCTTCCTAGTGTTACACAGATCAATTCTGGAAGCTACCACCCAAATTTTAGTCTTTTAAGCAAAAATTAGTCGCTTAATATTACAATTTCACAAATAATTGTGAAACAAAATATACAACTGAACTATGTATTTATCTTGTTAAATTTGTCATTCCAATACCCATGACCAATACAACTCTTGGAGAGGCTACGCCCTAAGCGTAACTATGCAGCAGGCTTTACGACTACGCGCTAGTTGAATCTCGACTTCGCTCGATTTCCGCGCAGTCGAAACTCATTACAAGTGACTAATGACTAATGACCAATAATTGTTGGCACTTGCTGCAAATTTGTCTGATAAACCTTAACTAATCGATCAATACCTTTGAAACGATAATCTCCCATTTCCTGGAAGTCTTCAGGCATTGAAAGCATTTTATGAGTGGCTTGACTAATCACGCATTCACTAGGGGGACAAACTGCTTCCATCCGAGCAGCAAGATTAATCGTCGCGCCTAATGCCGTATAATCTACCCTTTGGGAACTACCAACATCTCCCACAACAGCCTTACCACTATTGATAGCAATCCGTAATTGCAGGGGTTCGTGCCAAAAACCATTGGCGTTTAAATGTTCGAGACGAGTAAGCATTCCTTTGGCAGCAGTAACAGCGCGATCGGCGTGATCTGCTTGCGGTTCTGGAGCGCCAAAAAACGCCATAATACAATCGCCAATATATTTATCTAAAGTGCCACCGCAAGTAAACACTTCTTTTAGCATTTCTTCAAATAAATTATTTAATAGTTGAGCGATCGCAGTTGGCGTTAATCGTTCAGAAATTGCTGTAAAACCAACTAAATCCGCAAACAAAATACTGATTTCGCTCTCAGCGGGAGCTAAACGACCACCCGGTAATCCGCCTACAGAGATCAACTGCTGTACAACTGCTGGAGAATGATAGCGTTCTAGTCGGTGACGAATCATCTCTTCAGTTTTGAGTTTCTCTACCAGCAACCAACGCTGGACGCTAGAAGCTACAAGATTTGCTAAAGCTGAGAAAAAGCTGAGTTCTTCCTCACCTTCATTTGCCCAATGGTAAGAAGAAAGATTAGCATCGGCATAGAGTACGCCCACAACCTTATTTTCATCCCATAAAGGCACTGCCATCGCGCTACGAATGCCTTTGACTAAAATACTCTGTTCACTAGCAAACCTTTCATCTTGATGGGTATCGGCGGTTTGAATGACAACTTTTTCCTCAAATACCTTTTGACAGATACTCCGACTAATCCAACTTCCATCTGAGGGGAGATGTTTTTGTTGGGAACTATTTCTCGTAGCAGCGTTCACTAACTCTAATTGACCGCAACCATTAACATCAATTAATAGTGCCAAGCGATCGATACTATCAAGGTAACGAAAAACTACTTGCTGTACCTGAGAAAAAATCTCTTCTATAGATGCCGCTGCACAAAGATTTTTCGCTATATCCACTAAGTCTTTGAGACGGGCAATGGTTTTGTCCTTGTTGCTGATATTGCCATCCTTGCTATCAGCTGCAATCCATTGCTGTTGTAATTGTTCGACATTGTGCAGAATTGTTCTCTGCTCATTATTGTCCGAACTTGCGTAATACTCAGGTAGCGATTGAGCAGCAGCGCTTGTGAGCATTACTACCAGGCTAACATTGCCCAACCAAACGATATCACCATGATGCAACTCTTGGGGACAGTTAATCAGATATTTATTGACTTGCGTCCCGTTTTTGCTGCCCAGATCCTCAATAGTCCACACACCGTCTGCTGTTTTCGCCAGGCGAGCATGGTTGCGGGAGACTCCAACAAAAGGTAAGTACAAGTTACATTCCGGCAAACGACCAATTGTGAATATACCTTGATCGACTGCGATCGTTGTCTCCGTATCTCCCTCTTTTAGGCGTAGCGTGAGTTCAGTCATGAGTGTGATCCATCAAAGCTAGAGGTGCAAGCAACTCTCAGGTAAGTTCTACCCTACAGGTTAACCTTCGCCTTTTCTTTATGACACTGTTAACTGCATTCCGACAACTGTATGTGACAGATGTTACATTGAATCAGGCTATTCTGCTGGAAGTTTATAGGACTTCCGTAAAATATCTCTCAAACTATCGTTTCTCCGTGTCGTGTCAGTTGCTACAACGCAGAGGCTAGCGTCAAAGGGATTTCCCCGATGAGCGACTGATTTAATTGGGCGGTAATTCTAAACTCATTTCACCTAATAACCCCTTACGAAAATCTGTTAAAAGTTGCCTTGCAGCACGCTCTACATCACCTTTGTAACGATGCTCTGCTAAAGCATGTAGATAAGTATCCCCGGTGTCTGAGGTCGAATCGAGTTGGTAGCGGGACTGTAATGGTTTCTTCGGTAACAAATCTGTAGTTACAGCTTCCAAGTAGTTGAATAAATCCACTAAGGCTGCTGCTACTAGCTGATTATCGTAAGATGCTTCGCCGATATCATCACAAATGGCTAATTTCAATGCTGCGTCTTGGTCTTCCAACCTTAGAGGGATGACACCAGGAGCATCTAACAATTCCAAATGTTCAGAAATTCGCACCCAGCGCAATTGGCGAGTTACCCCAGGACGGGCTGCACTTTCCACTACTCGCCGTCCTAAAAGGCGGTTAATCAAAGCTGATTTACCAACATTGGGAAAACCAATTACCACAGCCCGGACTGGACGAGGTAACATTCCGCGATCGCTTCTTCTTTGATTGAGTTCTACTCCGGCCGCTTGCGCTGCTCGCGCCACTTCTGCTATACCTTTACCATGTTGAGCGTTGGTAAAATAAGGGACTTCCCCTTGACGTTTAAACCAATCTATCCACAGCGATCGCATTTGCGGCGTAATCATATCTACTCGGTTAAGTATCAATACCCGTGTCTTACCCTCTACCCACTCACCTATTTGGGGATGATGAGTCGCTAAGGGAATTCGGGCATCTCGTACCTCAAATACCACATCTACGCGCTTCAGCTGTTCTTTGAGCTTCTTTTCCGCTTTCGCAATGTGACCTGGATACCATTGAATTACGTTTAATCTATAGTTTTGAGTTATAGCCACTTTTTTATTTGTCCTTTGTTATTTGTCCTTTGTCATTAGTCATTTGTCCAAAACCAATGACTAATGACTCTCTGTAGTAGCAGCGTGATGTAAAATCAGACGATTGCCATCAGGGTCATAGGCATAAATTTCTCTGCCGTGGGAAGCAGTGGAAATATTTCCTGGTGGAGGATAACCTAAAGCTGTTAGGTGAGCGATCGAATCTTCTAAGTTACTCACTTCTAAACACAAACTTATCTTACTTTTGGCGTAGACACCAAGTGGGCTGTCGTTAGACATCGCTTCAAATTCCGATTCGTTTGTCTTTTTGGGTTTAAAAATACCTAATCGCATACCAACCAAATTAAACTCAGCATAGACATTCGGAATCAAACTAACTGCTTTTTGCTCCAGAAATTTAGTATAAAAATTTACTAATTTATCAAAATTAACCGATCCTATAGTGACAAATGCGTTAGTGTACTCGAAAACCATATTTGCCTATTGCCTATTGCCTATTGCCTTATCCCAACATCTTAATTTTGGCTAAAGTATTGTGACTAACTGAGAACTTTGAGCAAATATTGTGTCAATGTAAAGGCATCTACACCCAATTCAGTCCGCTCTTGGGCTGCTAAAATACCGGCTTGTGAATGCCACCAAGCGGCAGTTGCCACAATATCTTCTACAGAAATCTGTTTAGTTGCGGCTTGTGCCAACAATCCACCTAGTAGCCCAGTTAATACGTCACCGCTACCTCCACGTGCCAGAGCGGGTGTGCTTTCAGTAATCATCCAAATGGCACCTTGAGGATTTGCGATCGCAGTTCTCGCTCCTTTCAATAAGACCACTGCCCCACTTTGTAGGGCTGCTTCCTGTGCTGCTTTCACCCTGTCATGTTTGGCATCGGCGATATCAGGAAACAATCGCTGGAATTCACCAGCGTGGGGTGTGAGTACGGTTACGGCAAGACGTTTTTTTAAAGTGGCGATCGCTCCCATTTGTGCCAAAATATTTAAACCATCGGCATCGAGAATCAAAGGGCGTTCGCTTTCTATGACCTCTTGCACAATAGGAGTAGCATCTCGTGTTAAACCAGGGCCACAAGCGATCGCATTAAAGGAAGTCAGATCGGTTTTTTCGGGTAATTGTAATTGAGCGATCGCTCCACTTTCCGTCTCTGGACAACCGATAATTAGCGCTTCTGGCAAGTGCGACACCAAAAGAGATTTTAGCGATTCGGGTACAGCAATCGAAAGCATCCCCACACCACTAGCCCTAGCACCTAAACCAGTTAAAATTGCTCCACCGGCATAGCGTCGCGAACCGCAAATCAGGAGTAAGTGTCCTTCTTTATATTTGTGGGTAACTGGTGGGCGAGGTAAGGGTAAAGTAGCGAGTGCCGTTGTTGGTGTAATACGTTTAATGCTGGGTGCATCTTTGAGAACAGCTTCTACATCAGCTAAAGGAATATCAAAATCGATTAACTCAGCTTTGCCAACATATTCCAGCGCCGGATCTTGGAAGAAAGCTAGTTTCCATAAACCCAAGCAAAAAGTGTGAGTGGCGCGAATGGCAGTTCCTAATACAACGCCAGTATCGGTGTGTAAACCTGAAGGTAAATCGATGCTATAAATCGGCACAGACAATTCATTTAGCTGATTAATTGCAGAGGCAATAGGATCGGTCAGATTTTTTTCTAAACCAAACCCAAACAAGCCATCAACCAACAAATCAGAATCTGGCAGTTGCTCAATTGTTTGATAAATTGGAATGCCCAAACTCTGAGCATACTGCAAGTGCTGCGAAGTTAATTCCTTAAACTTAGAGAAAGGAGAATAAATCCAAACCTCATACCCACGAAAGTGTAATTCACGGGCTACTACTAAAGCATCCCCACCATTATGACCAGGACCGACAAGAATTCCAACACGGGATCCCACCGCTTGGGGCAACCCTTTTTTTAAGAGGCTGTTTGAAGCAACATAGCCTGCCTTTTTACAGGGAATTTGGGGGATCTCTTGAATCCGACGGGCAACTAATCCCGCCACCTTTTCCATTAAAGCTACTACAGGCATTCCTGCTGCAAAGATCCGATCTTCAATATCGCGCATCTGCCCAGCAGTGACTATTACTTGTGAAATTTTTTCTTGCCTTTGCATCAGCCCTAAGTCCTGTTAGCGATCGCGGGGTATTTAGCCCGTGCTAAGTTTTAGGTTAATTGAAACTTTAACAGATTTCACACAATTATCTTTAAGGGACTTCCAAGTCCAAAAATATCCCAAAACTAAGTAAGCGGGTGTAAATAATGGTCGTTGGGATAAGGCAATAGGTATAAGGATTTTAGCCTAGTGGATTTTTATTTACATAGTTTGATTTTATTGTGCCAAGAGACTTCCAAAAAATAAATTATCCAAAATTATTTGTATATTTTTAGGGGCACAAGTCCTTGCGCCCCTACCTAAACGCCAAAATCTAAAATCTTCTCTATCTCTCCTCAGTCTGCGTTCTCTGCGCGGCAGTCACTCATGGGGGAAACCCCCTTGGCGTTAGCCTCTCCCTTTGGGAGAAGACCGCGCTGCCTTGCCTCTGTGGTTAATTCATTTCTTGGACAATCTCTAACCGTGACTAATCCATGTATCCCTAGCGCTGTGATTACTCCTCCCAGTAATCCCCAAGTCCCATCAGCAAATACATTGATGCGATGAATGTAGGTGCGATGGTAGGCATACTCTAACTGCCTATCATTAACTTTTCCGACCTCTACTAGGTTAGTCACATAGTTTTCAGCTTTGATCAGTGCTGCATAATCCAGGTTAAACCAATAAAGCGATACTCCCACCACCGCCAACCCAGGAAAAACCAAAGTAATTAAGAGAATTGCTTTGCGTGTGTTCATCCATACCCCCTGATATACCTGCTCAATGCTGACATAGCAAGAATCTTTGTGTTACAACTTGGCAGATCAATTTGATACATGGAGTGGGTGAATCAAATTTTGGGAATAATCCTCATAGTGTTTGAAAGCATCGTTTTAGTTAGGCTCACGCTATGAGAGCGCGATTTCTAGGTAAAAACCTGATTTTTGGCTGTTTATCTCTTGTATTTTGCTGTATTTTGGGGATTTGTTGGTCATTAATTCCAGTACACGCAACTTCCACACAGTCTATTGATGCTCTGCGACAACAGCAGCAACAAATGAACCAGCAGCGTCAGAGTGTGGTTAACGATCGCGATCGCTTAACAAATCTCCAACAAGAGGCCCAAAAACACCTCACTGGTTTAAAGCAAAATCTCCAAACTACAGATAGCTACATTAAAGAGAGCGAATCTCGATTACAACTTGCCACCCAACGCCTACAGCAGTTGGAAACTGATTTAGCTGTAGCGCAACGTTCCTACGAGGAGCGGCAAATAGCAACAGTAGCACGATTGCGTTATCTCCAGCGATCGCCTGCATCTGTTGGCTGGGCAGTTTTGCTCCAAAGTGAAAATATCAGCGATTTTATCAGTCGTCGTCATCAGTTGAAGTTAGTGTATCAGGCAGACGAACAAATTTTGGTGAAACTCAACGCCCAAGCAAACCTGATAAATCAACAAAAAACGGGTATAGAACAGCAAAAAAACGAAATTGCCTTGATTCGTGAGCAATTACTGGCACAAAAAGCCGGTTATCAAACTCAGGCGGAGTCACAATCAGAATTGATTCAACGCCTCAATAGCGATCGCCTAGCCTTGGAAGCAGCGCAAAACCAGCTAGAGAGGGAATCCAAAAATCTGGAAGTCTTGATTCAGCAAAAGGTAGGAGAAGCCAGAGCAACAGAAGAGGCACAAACAAAAACCAACAGCCGAACAAGTGCGATCGTTCGAGGAACTGGTGTAATGGCATATCCTAGCGACGCTTCTACTAGCAGTCCCTTCGGCTGGCGGATACACCCAATCCTTGGCTATCGTCGCTTTCATGCTGGGTTAGATTTTGCCGCTAGCTATGGTAGTAAAATTCGGGCAGCCGATTCGGGCAGAGTAATTTTTGCTGGGTGGTATGGTGGTTATGGCAGAGCTGTAATTATCGACCACGGCAATGGTCTTACTACACTGTACGGGCATACCAGCGAGTTGTATGTTTCCGAAGGACAAGCAGTCGAACGCGGACAAGCGATTGGTGCTGTGGGTTCCACAGGTTTCTCAACTGGGCCCCACCTCCACTTTGAAGTCCGCCGGAATGGTACACCAGTAGACCCAGCTAATTATCTGTGAACTTATAAACCAAGTTTTTCTAGGCTGCGAGTTTTATCATAGACATGCTATAATGGGAGAGATTAAGGGCGCGTGGCTCAGTGGATAGAGCAACAGATTCCGGTTCTGTGGGTCGGGGGTTCAAATCCCTCCGCGCTCGTTACCTTACAAGACTAACCACAAAATCGAGAGTTCATTTTCTCTCATGAAATGTGTTTGGCCTGAGTTGTAACTTCTCCAAGCAGCTGCTTACATCTCAACTCTCTCCATATAGGCTATCCGCTAAAACTAAGTTTCTGGTAGAGATTTTCGTGACATTTTTGAAAGCATTCCCAAATGCAAAAATTTGAAGCTTTCAAAATGCCTCACATCCTTAAATACTGAATAACAGTGTTGACAATAGTTATCTATGAAGGTCACTGTGCTTAATGCTTGTCTGCGCGGCGTAACTATCCCTATTACTTACTGTTTCCGGTTTTCTTTTTGTGGTTTTCCTTCTGATGATAATTTCCCCGTGGTAACAAAAGAGGGATTAGTAATTAATTTGTAATTATTAATAATTACAAATTATGATTCTTATAAAAATCTCTGGTTATCTTCAACATTTTATTCCCACCAGGCTGTAGCTCATATTCAACATTCTCAATATCTATCTTGTAACCGATTGAAGTGTAATGTTTTACTATTTCATCTAAATGTTGAGAATGTTTCCACATTAAAGTTATGAGGGGAAATATTCTGATTTCTTTAGCAATACGTAGCATCTCACCTATAGAATTTAGGTGAAAGTCGTAATCGAGATGGTCTGAATATAAAAACAATAAATGCGAACAAAGGGCTATCTCAAACTCTTGAGTTTTAAATTTTAATTTTGGAAACTCATCGACTATGTATCTGTTGCTTTTTTTGCCATTTTCATAATCAGACAGAAATTCTCTAATAACTTTTACTCGATTATGCCGCAAATCATCTGGAGATTTATGATAGCTCCATACCCAATTATTCGATGTAGCTTTGACTTGGTTAATGATGTTATCTAGCACTTCATTAAATCGTTGCAATATCTCATCACCAGAAAATTGGTATAGTGGATCAACAGAAATTACACTTTTACCCTGACGTGTCATTTCTGCATTAAAGCTTGCCGGGCCATCACCAATCCCAATGATTTTTTTATTTAAATCTGCGTCTGTTAAATTGAATATTTTTATATATTCATCCATTGACCTCCCAAAAGGAACTACTTGATCTAGAACCATTGTCATAGAATTACCTCGTCAAGAGACTGACTAAACAGGATGGTAGCAAAATCAAAAAACTTTATGTATTGCTAAACGACAATCATTTAGAAGCAAGTCAAGTTATTTTACAACTTTCAAAGGATTTTTACCTCTAAACACAGCAGCTAATGCAGCTTCATAAGGATTTCTACCTGTTTTCTTGACAGCAGCAATAGCAGCTTTATTTGATAATCCTCGGACACTAACTAGCCATGCTGCTAATACATGCCCAGTACGTCCAATTCCACCCGAGCAGTGTACAACTACCTTCTCATTTTGTTTATCTGCTTCTATTAAGAAAGGAAGTATCTTCTGTGTGAGGGTTTCTAAATCACATAGATGGAAATCTACAATTGGTGCCCAACAAACTAGTTGATTACCAAATTCCTGTTTGTAGCTATCCAGAAGATTAGAGTAATAAGCTAATTGTTGATTGGGAAGAAGGCAACAAACTCGCTTAATATTTTGGCACTTCATGAATTGTATCCAATCCCGAACCTCTTTATTAGTGTATCCAGGTCGCGCAGCACCAAATACTATTTGCTCGTTCTGCCAAGCTGGGGCAAACTTATACATTTTTAAGTAAGTTGGTTAGTAGTTAAATTTAGGCTATTAAGCTTACGAAAAATCTCTTTTTGGAATTTAACAAAGGCATAATAACTTTTAAACGTGTTATGTTAACTTGTAACATTATTTGGAATTCAAAAAACATTATTTTCTAATTATTCACTTTTCCTTGCCAAACGATTTCCTTAACTTTGATTTCTTTCGGGATCAACTTAATTTTATAGAAGGTATCTGCAATCTCTTGTTGTTTAGTAATCACTTCATCTGTGAGTGGAAGTACATCATATTCAGGCCGCTTTTCTGCTATTTCCAACACAGGAGCATCTATACCCAAAGCAGGGGAAAGAAATTTAGCAACTTCATTAGGATTATTCTTTGCCCAGTCACTAACTTTCTTCACCCTATCCAAAACTATTTTCAAAACATCAGGCTTGGCATCAACAAAAGATTTTGCAGCCAGATAATAACCACGATTGGGGGCTAATTCCGTCGCGTCTGCTAAAGTGCGTGCGCCTGTTGCTGCTTCTGCTGCGGCTAAATACGGGTCCCAAATTGCCCAAGCTCAAAAATACATTGCACCAAATTGGCTTGGTGGATGATATTTTAGAGTTAGCATCTGGAACAGGTATCTGGACGCAGGAGCTTTTAAGAATCGGTCAAAAGATTACTGCGATCGATGCCTCTGAAGAAGTGATTGCAATTAATCGCTCGAAGTTAAATTCACTGAGTGTTGAATATCACCTAATTGATTTATTTACTTGGCAACCTGATACGGAATATGATTTGGTGTTCTTCGCCTTTTGGCTATCTCATGTGCCACCAAAATTACTCGATTCTTTTTTGACGAAAGTCTATCAATCTGTTCGCTTTGGTGGGCAAGTATTTATCATTGACTCTTCCTTTGAACCGACATCCACAGCTAACAATCATATTCTTGAAGACGACGGAAACATATATAAAACCCGTAAATTAAATGATGGTCAAGAATTTCAGATTGTCAAAATTTTTTATCAGCCGGATGAACTTAAGCATAAGCTAAAAAAAGCAGGCTTCCAGGCTGAGGTAAAAGTGACAGATAATTATTTTATCTACGCACAGGGGAAAAAATTTGAAACAATTCGTAATTCGGAATCTGTAATTATTTAAACTACACCTAATGTATTACTAATTTAGTACCACCTATATACTATGGGAGCATCAGACCTATTTTTTTATATAGACATTAATTCAAGATGGCATTAAAAAACATCTTCCTGCTGTTTTCTCTGACATACTCCTCAAACTAGGTACTGTTGCAAAATCTATGTATATATATTGGTTATAGCTATACAGATGACTTATGCGGGACTAAAGGAGTAGAAATGAAATGTATTTTGATTAACTGCGAACAACATTATCAAGAGCTAGGTGAACAGAAAGTTGAAGACCTCTTTCAGGTTGAAGATAGACTATTTCTTGATCGATCTTAGTTAACTATGATTGCTGAGTAAGCAAAACAAAATCCATTAGCTGCCTAATAGACAGTTTGCAATGCAAATTCTTAAAGTATTAACCAGAGTCTATCTTAGTCCAGTAGACTTGGATGAGGCGATCGCTTTCTATGAAAACCTCTTTACAGAAAAATGTTGGTTGTGGTTTCAATATTCCGAGGCTGAGTTGGAACTCGCAAGTGTGGGTTCTATTCTTTTAATTGCTGGTTCGGCAGAAGCACTCTCTCCATTCAAGAGTACACACGCCACATTTCTTGTGGACTCACTCAATGATTTTAAAGAAGCACTTATTCAACAGGGTGCAGTGATTCTGGCGGAACCGAACAAAGTTACCACTGGAGCGAATATGCGAGCGATGCATCCTGATGGAACTATTATTGAGTATCTTGAGTTTGGATAATGGAATGGACGCGGTATTACTTCCATTAGCCGCAACAGCAGCAGTTGGCTATGTTAGACACGGCGTATGGAAAGCTCTTAACCACAGTGAGTCAAACCCTCGAATTTAGTTGATTACAAGAGTTGTGCAAGATTAAATTTAAACTTTGCACAGCACCTCTGGTACAATACTATTTTTAGCCCTCAGTGAACTTGCTGAAGGGCTTTCACTTTTTCACAAATCTCTCTTTCTCTGCGCCTCTGTACTCTCTGGCGAATGGTGGGAAATATTAGGCGTAAATCAGAGTGATAATGCCAACGTTATTAAACTTGCCTATTTCGATTAGCAAGAATCATCCTGATGTCAACAGTTCTGCATAGGCGTAGCCCGTCGTAGACATCGCAAAAGCTTTAATGCAAACAATTAATCAAGCTTTTGATACTTTCAAGTCTAAAGATGCTGAGATTCTTTAATCAACGAGCCAAGCTACTCTGTGTCTATGCACCTCTATGTGAGACTTAATTACTATTGTTAGATTTACTTTTATAAACACTCCATGTCATCTGCCAGTAGGGTAAAATATTTAACCCTTCAGAAGTATTGACATTTGGAATTTTTCAAGAATTCATCTTGCTTATTCTGAAAAAAAGTTATAAATTATTAGTTTATAGGGGAATAATCTGAACTCTTAGTGTCAAAAACTAATCCTGCTCAAGTAAATATACTGCAACCAGTTTTAACTTCACACAAACCATAAGCAGCGCTGAAGATATATTTTTGTTTGGTAAAGCAAAGCTTCTGGACATGAAACAGAACAATAAATAATCTAAAGATATATCTTGTGTGACTGTTTGAAGAATTATATTACTACTCTGGGTGAATAAAAACAATTATAATTCCCCAAAACAGTAATAGATTATATGTCAATTAACTAATAATAAGGCTGTAAAAATTTCAGCAAATTTATTTATTGTTAGTTAATTAAGTTTCTCCAAATTATGCTATTCAAAGAATCCTTTTTGTTATGCTGAGAATAGCAAAAATAAGGAATGAAGACGCATCTACCACAAATTCACAACCCAAATGGAGTTATTCTGGCGATGCACTTAAACGAATTGGAAACTACTGAAAATTTAAAAGAAGTGGAAGAAGCGTGGCTAACACTAGAAAAATCAATTCTCTATTATCAAGGTCGCCCCGTTGGTACTGTAGCTGCTTATGATGCATCTGTAGAGGCTCTCAATTATGACCAGTGCTTTGTTCGGGATTTTGTCTCTTCAGCTCTAATTTTTCTGATCAAAGGTAGAACAGATATTGTTCGCAATTTCTTAGAAGAAACCTTAAAGTTACAGCCTAAAGAAAAGGCATTAGATGCCTATAAACCTGGACGAGGATTAATACCGGCTAGCTTCAAAGTTGTATCAGAAAATGGGCAAGAATATCTAGAAGCAGACTTTGGCGAACATGCGATCGCTAGAGTTACACCCGTTGATTCTTGCCTATGGTGGATTATTTTGTTGCGTGCTTATGTAGTCGCCACAGAAGATTTTTCTCTAGCCTATCAACCTGAATTCCAAAATGGTATCAGGTTAATCATGGAAATCTGCTTGGCGAATCGTTTTGATATGTACCCAACGCTGTTGGTTCCAGATGGTGCTTGTATGATTGACCGTCGTTTGGGCATTTATGGGCATCCTCTAGAACTGCAAGTTCTCTTTTACACGGCATTGCGTGCATCTCGTGAACTGCTAGTTTGCCAAGGAAATTCCGATATTGTTGCAGCCATTGATAATAGGTTGCCTCTTTTATGCGCTCATATTCGCCAGCATTATTGGATAGATATTAATCGCCTGAATGAAATTTATCGCTTCAAAAGTGAAGAATATGGTAAAGGCGCTGTGAATCTGTTCAACATATATGTAGATTCTGTTCCCTATTATGAATTAGATAAGTGGTTGCCAAAAAAAGGTGGTTATTTAGCAGGTAATGTCGGGCCGTCGCAGCTAGATACTCGCTTCTTTTCACTCGGAAACTTAATGGCGATTATTTCAGACTTAGCCACCGAAGAACAGGCACAAGCAATTATGACTCTCATTGAGGATCGATGGGATGATTTGGTGGGAGATATGCCGATGAAAATTTGTTTCCCAGCTTTAGAACATGAAGAATACAGAATTGTAACTGGATGTGACCCCAAAAATATCCCTTGGTCGTATCATAATGCTGGTAGTTGGCCGGTTTTAATGTGGATGTTGGCAGCTGCGGCTGTGAAAACTAACAAAATAAGTCTTGCACAAAAGGCTATTCAAACTGCCCAAGGACGGCTCAGTACAGATCAATGGCCAGAATATTACGACGGTAAGAAAGGGCGACTGATTGGGAAACAAGCTAGGAAATATCAAACTTGGACAATTACTGGATTCTTATTGGCAAAAGAACTAATGGCAAACCCCACTTATTTGCCATTAATCAGCTTTGGTAAATTACCAGCAGAACAGGTTTCTAGAGCATGTGAGTTTGAAATCGCTAGTGTAGACCCGTATATGCCTAGATAGGGAAGTTAGGAGAGACGCGATTAAAACGTCTGTACAGGAGTTGGGAGTTAGAATACAAAAGCCTCCTGACCCCTGATTGATGTTTCCATGACAAACCCCCGTCAACTAGCTTTTATCGCCCTGCGAGATGTTCATAAGGGGGCTTATGCTGATGTTGCCCTAGATAGAGTACTGCAAAAAGTTAATTTGCCCGATCGCGATCGCCGCTTGGTGACAGAATTGGTTTATGGGAGCGTCAGAAGGCAGCGCACTCTTGATACTCTCATCGATCAATTCGCCAAAAATAAATCTCACCAACAACCACAAGACCTCCGCACCATCTTACACTTGGGTTTCTATCAGCTGCGCTATCAAGAGCGTATTCCCGCCTCTGCTGCTGTTAATACCACCGTCCAACTCGCTAAAGAAAATGGTTTTTCTGGACTAACAGGTTTTGTTAACGGTCTATTACGCCAGTATCTTAGAAAAGCAGGAGAGCAGGGGGGCAGAGGAGCAGGGGGGCAGAGGAGCAGGGGGGCAGAGGAGAAAGATTCTTTGTTAGTTCCAGTTCCCCAGCCCCCAGTCCCCAGTACCCAGGCCCCAGTCCTCAATTTTGATCCCTTACAACTTCCAGAAAACCCAGTGGAACGCTTGGGCATTTTACACAGCTTTCCTGACTGGATTATTCAAGTCTGGTTGGAACAACTAGGTTTGACCGAGACAGAACAACTGTGTGAATGGATGAACCAATCACCAACAATTGACTTGCGTATCAACCCACTTTGCACTTCAATCGAAGAAGTTGAGGCGGCTTTGCAATCTGTTGGTCTTTTGGTAAGACGGATTCCTGATTTACCCCAAGCTTTAAGATTTATGGGTAATACTGGATCAATTCAAAAACTACCTGGTTTTAAAGAAGGTTGGTGGACTGTACAAGATGCTAGCGCCCAATTGGTAAGTCATTTGCTCGACCCCCAACCAGGTGAGGTGGTAATTGATGTCTGTGCTGCACCAGGGGGTAAAACAACCCACATTGCTGAGTTAATGGCAGATAGTGGGAAAATTTGGGCTTGCGATCGCACTGCCTCTCGTCTTCGCAAACTCCAAGAAAATTCTCAACGCTTAAATTTACAATCTATCCAAATTTACACTGGCGACAGCCGCCATTCCAACCAATTTCAAAACACCGCAGACCGCGTATTACTTGATGCTCCATGTTCTGGGTTAGGAACCATGCACCGTCATGCTGATGCTCGTTGGCGACAGACACCAGAATCTGTCCGGGAACTTTCGGTGCTGCAAAAAGAATTATTAACACATACATCAACTTTTGTCAAAGCTGGTGGTGTACTAGTTTATGCCACCTGTACATTGCATCCAGCAGAAAACGAAGAAGTGATTTCGGCATTTTTAGCTGAGTCACCTCATTGGCAAATTGAGCCTCCAAGGGGCATTGAGCTGGCTGCTTCTGCATATAGCACTCCTCAAGGTTGGTTTAAAGTCTGGCCCCACCGCCAGGACATGGATGGCTTTCTTATGGTTCGCTTAAGAAAAACCAATAATTCCGAGTGAATACTGTTTGAGATTGTACGATTTGGTGGTGGCCTGAATCTACCAGAGGAGGCAGCAATGGTTACCCCTTCCAATGTCAAAAACTTAGTTAAAATCCTGATTGGAGCAGCCTGGATTGATGGCAGAATCCAGCCAGAAGAACGGCAATATCTCCGCGAAATAGCTCAAGCGAAAGGTTTGGCTAACGATCCAGAAATTAAGCCTTGGCTATACGAATTAGTTCCTGTACAGCCAAAAGAATGTTATGACTGGGTGCGGGAGTATTTAGGCGATCGCCCCAGCCTTGAAGATTGTGAAAATCTGATTGAAGCCATCAGTGGCTTAATTTATAGCGATGGCGAAGTTGCCGTCGAAGAAGCTAGACTCTTGACGGAATTGCAAGATATCGCGAAGCCAAATGATTCAACTCAACCGATTCAGACTAAACTTCTCAAACAAATTCAAAAGCTTTACCGTCGTTGGGTTGACGTACAAACCTAATCATAGTCAAAAGTTCATAGTCTAATGACTAATGACTAATGACCCTCACGGGTGATGCCTCCGGCACGCCAAGGGCAAACGCCAGTCACTCATGGGGGAAACCCCCAAGACCGCGCTGGCTCACTAATGACTAAATTATGACTTCGGTTCCCCCACACCCGGAGTTTCTTCTTTATCAACTTTAGGCACAAAATCAGGACGCTCTTTGCTTTCCCAACCTGCGGGGCGTTTCGAGTTGTACCAAGCTATTGAACCAATGCTTACAGCAGCAATAAAACCAACGACATACACCAAGGTGAAAGCAAAGGGAAAATGACCACCACCTGTTGCGACTGAATCTGCTGCCTGCATCAATATATGCATGAGTATATTCTCCAATGTTAAGTAACACTACTTGACACACTATAGAATGAGCGTATCACTTAACATCCTCCCCTAGTTTAGTTTGAGCAACTTCATATTGCAGAGAAAAGGGCAGGGGAGCAGGGGGCAGGGGGCAGAAGAGAAAGATTCTTTGTTACTTCCCAATGCCCAATTCCCAATGCCCAATTCCCACTCTTAATTAGAAGGTCTAAGTCTCTCGCGCCAGGATGGTTGTGGCGATGAAGAACCGGAAGAACCGGAACTATTGTCGGGAGAGGAAGATCGGCGAGTTCTGGGAGCCGGGGGAGAGTCAGATTCTACTCTTCTAGAGCGTCGCCGAGGAGTAGATGATTCTGAAGAAGAGTTACTAGAATTTGATTCTTCACTGCGATCGCGCCTTCTCCGTCTTGGGGTAGAATCGCTTGATTGCTGTTCTTCTTGAGAATAGCTCCTCCTCCTTCTACGTCTCCTAGATGAACCGCTATCATCAGAATTTCTAGCCTTTTCCCCTTCTGAGTCATCATCAGAGTCAATAGAACGATTCAGCACTTGTTTGGGCTTGATTGACTGAGCTTTGATGGTACCTTTGCGGCCTTCTAGCTTGGGACGTTTAGGAAACTTTTCGACAGGCATCCCCTCTGCCGCTTTTTCCATAAATTCGTGCCAGGTGTAAGCGGCGCTGCCACTACTACCATAAGTGGGGCGGTTATCATCATTACCTAGCCAGACCCCTGTCACCATCTGGGGAATGTAGCCAATAAACCACAAATCGCGGGCTTCGTCTGAGGTGCCAGTCTTCCCAGCAACTGGTCTATTACCTAATTGGGCAGCAGCACCAGTCCCCTCTTCTACGACGTTACGTAGCATCCAAGTCATGATAGCGGCACTGTCAGAGTCGAGGGCGCGTTTAGATTTGAAATTAGCTGACCAGATTACCTTACCTTGGCGATTGAGGATGCGGGTAATACCATGAGGTTCTGTGTGCAATCCCTGAGTTGCAAAACTGCCATAAGCGCTGGTCAACTCCAGTAGATTTACTTCATTTGAGCCGAGAGCCAAGGAGTAGGTGGGCTTGAGTTCAGATTTTATTCCCATATCATGGGCAAGTTTAATCGTCGGCGTAAATCCGACATCAATCAACACCTTCACCGCAATAATATTAATAGAGCGGGTGAGAGCATCTCGGATATTCATTGAACCCCGAAATCTTTCACTATAGTTTTTCGGTTCGTAGCCATCTACTACAAAGGGTGCATCCTCGTAGCTATCATAGGGGCTTTTACCGCTAGCGATCGCAGTGGCATATACAAACCCTTTAAATGTCGATCCTGGCTGCCGTTGTGCCTGGGTAACTCGATTAAACTGGTTTTTACCAAAGTCTTTTCCTCCAACCATTGCCTTAATTTCACCGCTCCGGGGGTCAATGGCAACCATTGCTGCTTGTTTAAAGTTCTCCCAGCGCCCCTGATTTCGCAGCGTTTTGGCAACCGCCTCTTCTGCAACTTTCTGCCAAGTCGGGTTCAGCGTGGTTTCCACAACTAATCCCTCACTTGCCAGCACTTTAGCAGGAACGTACTTCGGCAATTCTTTTTGAATGTAGCTGGTAAAGTATGGTGATTCTACTTGTACTCGCTTGGGTAAACTGCTTTTAAGGGTTAGTGGTTCTTGGAGTGCTGCTTGCCTTTGCTCTGGTGTAATCACTCCATCCTCTTGCATCCGTTGCAATACCAGATTTCTTCGCCGGATTGCCGCTTCGGGATTCTTGTCTGGGGCGTATAAGCTAGGAGCGGGGGCTAATCCGGCGATCGTTGCCATTTCCGCAAGGGTAAGCTGGTCTGGCGATTTACTAAAGTATACCCAGGCGGCATCTGCCACACCATAAGCTCCACCTCCCAAATAAACCAGATTCAGGTAACGCTCTAGAATCTGATCTTTGGTTAATTCATGCTCCATTTTTTGTGCTAGGCGGACTTCCTTGAGTTTGCGCCAGATTGTCTGTTCTTGTTTCAAAAAGAGAATCCGCGTTAACTGTTGGGTGATGGTGCTACCACCTTCTACCACACCTTGCGATCGCAAATTATTCAAACCCGCTCTGACAATCCCTTGCGGGTCAAATCCGTTGTGTTGCCTAAATCTTCTATCTTCTGAGGCAATGAAAGCTTTTTTTAAATTATCTGGTATTTGTTCTAGCTTGAGCTGTTCTCTGGTAGCTTCACCTTGTTGTTGTAATATAGTTCCATCAGCAGCTTTGATGGTCAGTGTTTGCTCTCTCAGCACGGCGTTTAACTCGGCCTGATCTGGCAACGTGCGGTCTATTAGACTGATGCCGTAGATCGAGGCAACTATCCCACCACCTATACCCAAGCCTGCCCAAAACCATAAGCGACGATAGAGTGGTTTACCGCCAGTTGCCTGATTGACCTTAACCCTAGATGGTAAAATTTTCATTTTGCTCAGTAACTGCCTCGCCTGCGCCAGATGTGCTGATGGTAAGCTCTCATTCGTTCCTCCTTGTTCAGAGTCACTCAAATTAGTTGGTCTTCGCTTGAACCAGGAGGTAAGCTTCCCCACGTCAGTTCCTCGCTCAAAGTAGTAACTTATATAACCACTATCAATCAACTTTGGGGTTAGTTCACCACCATTGTGTTAGTATAATATCCTATAAATAATTAACTAAATTCACCATAAAATAATGTTTTTGAGATTTCGTTAATTAGTTTTGTAAAAACGCTGTAATTTTTATATCTCAAAATATTGGCATTTCTGAAACAGGTATACCGAAGTATTCGCAAAGACAGCCCGAAAACAGCTTCCTTAAGGAGAGCGCGATGCCCACGGTGAACTACGCCGAAGCAGAGCCAAGAAGAAGCGCCGTTGCCCTTGGTAGTAATATCGGCGATTCCCAGACAATTTTAGAAGCAGCTATAAAAACTTTAGCCCAAACGCCAGGTATTCTCTTAGAAGCTCAATCCAGGTGGTACCAAACCAAAGCTGTGGGGCCACCACAGCCAGATTATCTAAATGGCTGCGTGACATTGCAGGTAGAGATGCTACCCCAGCAGTTATTAGAAATTTTGTTAGGAATTGAACAACAATTTGGGCGTGTGCGTCAAGAACGGTGGGGGCCACGAACTCTAGATTTGGATTTGTTATTATTTGATGACTTTATTGTAGATACACCAAATCTCCAGATTCCCCACCCACGAATGCGGGATCGGGCCTTCGTGTTAGTACCACTGGCAGAAATTGCCCCCGATTGGATAGAACCAGTATCCGGGTGTGTTATTAAAGAACTGCTGAAAGAGGTAGACTGTTCTGATGTATATTTATCGATGGGCAATTAAAATTACCATCTTTAAAACACAGAAGAACGCTGATTTCACCTCTGTATTCACAGATAATCAGATTTTACTATGCCATTAGGTAGAGAATTACCACAACTGCTGAAACAACGCTTGTTTTATAAAGGACGCAAGTTTGATTTTGAAGTTAATCGCTTGCGTTTGCCTAATAAATCAGAGGGGGAATGGGAATGTATTCGTCACCCTGGTGGTGCCCTAGCTGTGCCGGTGACACCAGAGGGCAAGCTTATACTGGTGCGCCAGTATCGTTTTGCAATTCAGGGACGGATATTAGAATTTCCGGCAGGAACTTTGGAAGCAAATGAAGAACCTTTAGAGACAATACAGCGCGAAATCGAAGAAGAAACAGGCTATAGTGCCCAAAAATGGGACAAATTAGGCGAATTTTTCCTAGCGCCTGGTTATTCTGATGAGATTATCTATGCTTTTCTGGCGCGAGATTTGGAAAAGCTAGAGACACCACCAGCACAAGATGGAGACGAGGATATCGAAACTGTGTTTTTGACTCCCGAAGAATTAGAGAAAGCTATTCTGGAGGGAGAACCAGTAGATGCTAAATCAATTGCTAGCTTTTTTCTAGCGCGTCCGTTTTTAGTTTAATACCCTTATGCTGCTAGAGTTGGCGATCGCAGATGCCTACGGTGCAGGATTTGAATATGCTGATGAGATGATCGTTAACAACGATTTGAGTCGATACGTCGAACATCCCCGTTTTCGACTCATTCCTGGCAGTTATACTGATGACACCCAGATGAGCATTGCCATTGCGGAAGTGATTGTTGCTCAAGCACCGTGGACACCACAAGTTTTAGCCGATAGCTTTGTTAGAGCTTTTAAACGCGATGAGAGAGAAGGTTATTCTCGAAACTTCTACCATTTTCTGCTAGAAATTCAGAATGGGGAAGAATTTTTAACCAAAATTAACCCTGATAGTGATAAAAGCGGGGGTGCAATGCGTGCAGCACCCATTGGCATCTATCCCACACCAGAAAAAGTCATTGAGGCGGCAACAATTCAAGCGGCAATTACCCACAATACACCCGATGGAATCAATGCTGCTGTTGCCGCTGCTTTGATGTCACATTATTTTATTTACCGACTGGGAGAAAAACGCAAATTAGGAGAGTTTCTCCAAAGTTATGTATCTGGGGAATGGGCTAAACCTTGGGAAGGTAAAGTCAAGTCTAAAGGTTGGATGAGTGTCAGAGCCGCAATTACTGCCGTGATGAGAAATGACAGCATGAGCGAACTTTTACAAGATTGTATCGCTTTTACAGGAGATGTGGATACAGTAGCTGCGATCGCCCTGGCTGCTGGTTCTTGTAGCGAAGAAATTACACAAGACATTCCCGATCATCTTGTCACAGGCTTAGAGAATGGAACTTACGGTAGAGATTACCTCATCAACTTGGATAAGCAGCTGATGAGTTTGGCAAACAAAAATATCAGCTAAATGTAATACTCGGTTGCAAGCATTGCGTCTCCATCCATTTCTAGTAAAGATGCTGTCGCGTATAGCTTTCAAAAACTGTCATTGCTCCTTGCATTGCTTCCTGTCAAATTTTATCAATGGCTATATCCTCCATCCCTGGGGAAGCATTTGGGCAAATTTCCTAATTTTTAAGAGTGTGAGGCAAACTTAACCTTTTCAAATACTACGGTTTTTCGATATCATTACAGTGATTTAGTTAAAAATAAAGTAGCACTAGCCTTCACTATCTCCAAATTTGGGTAGTAAAGTACACATTGGTTGCTTACCTATATGCTTGTATGTTGAAAACATTAACCTATCATTGAGGAATTTACTACTTATTAGTCACCTTGTCTAGAGTGATATGAAAATTGACTTAGCGCCAAAGTTATAAGAGCATAACGGCAAGAAGCTTACAACTCCTAAATATGTGTCCTGTGCTAGACGCATACATGTTTCACACAGATGATAAAAAATAAAACTTTTAACAGTGCAGGTAAACTGACTGCTCTTTTGTTCCTGATAACTCTCTTTCTTACGCCTTGTGTAATTGTAAATGCAGGAGAACGTGGCGTATTGATGAAATTTGGCGAAGTGCAAAACCAGATATTAGGAGAAGGACTTCACTTAATTATTCCTGTAGTCAATACTGTGAAAAAGTTGAGTATTCGAGTCCAAAAGCAGGAAATCTCGGCTGAAGCTTCTTCCAAGGATTTACAAAATGTTTTCGCCGATGTAGCTCTCAATTGGCATATTATTCCCCAGGAAGCAAATGTCATTTTTCAAGAAATTGGAGATGAACAAGCTGTAGTCATGCGGATTATTAACCCAGCCGTTGAAGAAGTATTAAAAGCAGTAATAGCAAAGTATACTGCTGAAGAAATTATTACTAAGCGAGGAGAAGTCAAAGGTGCAGTAGATGATGCGTTGTCTACACGGCTAGGTAACTATCACGTTGCAGTTGATGATATCTCTCTAGTTCATGTCCATTTTTCAGAACGATTTGGTGAGGCGGTAGAGGCGAAGCAGATTGCTGAACAAGAAGCAAAACGAGCAGAGTTTATCGCACTCAGAGCCACAAAAGAGGCTGAAGCAAAAGTTAATTTAGCCAAAGGAGAGGCTGAAGCACATAGATTATTACGTGATGGTTTAACTCCAGAAATCCTACAAAGGCAAGCAATAGAGAAATGGAATGGTAAGCTACCATTAATTGTAAACAAGGAGGCTCCAAAGCTATTGAATTTAAGTGAATTTTTAAAATTTGATTAAAATTGATCTTATTTTGTAATTATTTTATCTCTACTGAGAGGATCAGATCCCCGACTTCTTGAAGAAGTCGGGGATCTTTTTGTTTCATAGAAACGCGATCAACTAAATTAACCGTTGGCAAATAAAATGGGAGAATCGAGAATCTTCAACTGGATCAATAGCAGAATCAAGAGGGTATAAGCTGTTGAAGAGATTAGACCCGTGAATAATTCTTTTTTGAGGTTATGCTCTTGAGGTTCTTTTTGAAAAATGTCCTTAGAACCGAATTGCATCAAGAGAATTCCCACAATATTAGAGAGCCAATATCCTATAATTGAACAAGGCAGAAGTAATTTTGGGGAAAGTAAACTACATAGATACCCAAAACCATAAGCTATCGGCAGATTGAATAGTAGGTCATTCCACCAACATAGTGGTGACAATAAATATCCTAGTACCAGAAAAAATCCACCTCTGAGTTTTTTGAAAATGTCTTTTTTGAACTCTTCTGGAGTCGATTGTTGCAAATCCTTTAGGGCTTTGTCTCCTGTTACATTTAACTCTTCACTGACGTTTTGGACGCTTTCCATAAAACCCACTATTCCTATCGGCTTAGGGTATTATAGTATGTAAACTAAACCCAAGTCTAGTACAGGAGTGAGAACAATTTGGTTTTCTGATGCTGAAAGTTTTGCAAATACATAGTTTCAGCAAAATATTAAGAACTAAAATTGCGGTTTAACTTCAGATGTAAACTAATTTTTTATTGTTGCACACATAGCAATCCTAAATCATGCGTGAGAATTTGAGATAGTTGTAACTCTCTTGTCATCTTGCCAATACTTTAAGGGAAGACGTTAGCCGGAGGGTAAATTTTCTTCCAAATTATTTATGATTCTTATAAGCAAGGCGCAAATTTGGGCTAATAATAGCTACAATAAAAATATTGAGGCATCTTAATAGTAGTATGACAGATATAACTCCAAATAGTACGTTTTTAATAGCAGGAATTGTTTTTGTAACGATTGCTGTAATCGGGCAGTCTAAATTAGGTTTTATTGAAATTAATCCCGGTTGTTTTGGTCGACTTTTGGCTCTTTTTATCGGGATTTCAAGCCTATTATATGCCTTGGGATTACTCAATTTTTCAGGCGGAACTCTTGACTTATTAAGAACTTCTTTAACAGAACAAGTTAAACAGGGTATAAGTTCAATCAATGAGCTTTTGCAAGGATCGTAGTAGGTCTGGAAAATTATTTATGGGTGTATTTAAATACCTTTTAGTTAAAAGTTTGTCTGAAAAAGGTTTAGTTGTGATTTAAGCACTCATTAATGTACTCAAGCTCTTAAAAAGGGGGAAAGCGGAATCACATTCCCCCTTTTTAATGGGTATTTAAGAGGATATAAAAGTCTTTAAGCAGACATAATATCACTCCTCATTGATCAACTCTTTTTCTTCAGGGAGTAAGGTAGTTTCATCTTTGGGGAGTTCGCTATCTACGGATTTGACTTTAGTTATATACGGTTTGATAATTATACTGACACCAATTGTCCAAGCTAATGTAACCATCCAACCTGCGAGAATGTCACTGGGAAAATGTACCCCCAGATAGAGACGACACCAGGCAATTGCTATTATGTATAAGCTGCCGAAGATAAGAACCAACCAGCGCCAAGAGCTAGCCCAAGTTAAGAATAGCAAAATTGCTACCAAAGTTACACTCGTCATAGCATGGCCACTGGGAAATGCAAAACTAGACTCAGGCGCAATGGACTGCCACAATTGTGGACGAACTCGATGCATTAATTCCTTGGCTGTGCGGTTGATAATCACACTTCCCAGTGAGGCGGTGAGCAAATAAGCTAGCGATCGCCAGCGTTTTTGTAGTAGTAATATTAGTGCGATCGCACCCAAAATCGGTATCGCCATCCAAGGCAACCCAATGATAGCCAGCGTCACTGCGAAAACATCAAGCTGTGGGTTTGCTGTAGAATGAACTGCTAACAGAATAGGCACATCCCACGGGAAGCCTGCTTGATTCTCCCATATCTTCACTGTCAGAATTTCAAAGACCTGCAAAGGTAAATAAACTCCGATCAACAGGATTAAGAGCGATCGCCAACGAGCAATCAACAGATTTTTGAGAAAAGAAAGCGGTGACTGACTCTCCTTATTGGCTTTTTCCATAATCTAAGTTAAAAATACCGATTAACTACTTCACTGATTACAAATTACTGGTGGAATTTTGAGAAGTTCCACAATGCTTACAGTACGACAGATGTTTATAAGTAAGATTATGACAGTTTTGGCATTCAATGTACTGATAATAGCCACAGTGCGGACAGTAAGTATCAATCTGTCGAATTTTTTTAGCGCAATTGACACAGCGTGATTTTTGAACTCTACTAGCTGCCTGGACTTTAGCATTAAAAACAACTTTTTGAAAAAACTGAATAATTCCAAAACCAATAATTGGAATCAGCAAAATATAAGCATAATTTATCAGGAAAAGCAACCCACCAAAAAAGGTGCTAATAATATTAAAGAAAAATTCAAATATTGCACCTATTTGCAGAAATTCAAATATTTTGACAATTAGTGGAATAAAAAATATAACTAGCAAATGCCAGCTAATTAGCGATACGAGTCCATATCCTCTTCTCTGAGCAAATTTGTGAACTGATAAGGCAATGATAATTAGAGGTAGTAGAAAGAGCGACTGAAAAGCAAGCTGGATACTTGGATACCAAAATGATGCCTGCTGATAACCTTTATCAACTTCACGAAATTGATTGTCATCTTTAAGAAAGGCGATAAAACTAATGCTTTCTGGCTTGGCAAGCAATTCATTTTTAATAGTAGAAATTTCTTGTCTAAGAAGAGAAATTTGGCGATTATTTTGTTCTAATGTCTGTTTAGCTTTTTCAGCACTAACTTGATTAATTGATTGTTGACGACTCTGACCTGCAATTTTTTCTAAGAGCGTTGAGTCATATTGGGCTTCAATAGTGCTATTGGCTTGTGCAAGGGAACTGATTTTCGCTTGTTTCTGATCAATAGTTCTGATGATTTGCTGCTTTTCAGGATTGTTAAGTTTATCCTTGTAGCTGGCATATTGCAAACACGTTTGAGAAACCTTACCAAGATGTCCTACTTCAGCCTGTTGATAGTTTTTCTGAAAACTGAGTTGATTATTCTGGTGATCTGGCAATGAAAGTCTCACAATTTCATAGTCTTTATCTTTAGTGGTTTTTGCCCGGTAATTTTGCCACTCTGAATAACATGGATAAGCCTCGGTCGGGCTGATATGCCATCTGCTAATATCATCTAGTCCCGTAAAAACATTCATCAAGATAAAAATATCAATTAAAATAATCACAATTAAACTCACTTTATTCAGTGGTTCGTTGTTGATTGTTCTTGATTTACTAAAAAATTGGCTCAAAATTCGGCGGATTCTGGCAAGCATATTAGTTGTGAATAAATGGAAATTCAATTCGAGTCAATTCTATATGAGAAGTAGTAATTAACTGGACAAAAATCCATCTATTCGTCTGAAGATTTGTTAATTAATGATTTTCACGAAAATACCCAAAAAATCACTGAGGCTGCTTGGATAAATATTTTACACAATATAGGATGTTAAATACTTAATATTAATAAGTATGGGATTGATTGTGGTACTTCTGATCGTCGGCTTATCACTTGCCTTAATCAAACTGTGGTCATCTCAACCACGGAGCAAGGTTTCTAAGCCATACTTCAGTGACCCGAAAAACAGAAAACTGCAAAAACGTTTACTTGTTTTACTTAACGGTGATGCGACAACAGCCGAACGGCTACTGAAACAACAGCGCCAGAACCATCAAGGTCAATCGGATAAATGGTATTTGGAGAAAGTGATTTATGACTTGGAACGCGATCGCCGTTACTAAACCTTAAAACAGAAGAGCAATCTTTGAATTCCTTGTAGGGACGCACATCTGTACGCCCCTATTGAAAACTATTTAGCAGCGAAATAGGCTTCTAATGCCTCAGAACCACCAATTAATTTACCATCGATAAAGACTTGGGGAACTGTTGTCGCCCCTGTAACAGCTCGTAACGAGCGTGTGGTGATATCCTTACCCAAAGTAATTTCTTCGTAGTTAATGCCATGTTCCTTGAGCATTGCTTTAGCACGGGCACAGAAGGGACAACCCACTTTTGCAAACAGAGAAACTACTTCGGGCTTCACTGCTTGGGGGTTGATGTATCTAAGCATTGTTTCAGCATCGGATACCTTAAAGGGATCTCCTGGCTCGTCTGGCTCAATAAACATTTGGTTAATGACACCATCTCTTACCAGCATCGAGTAACGCCACGATCGCTTACCAAAACCCAAGTCTGATTTATCTACCAGCATTCCCATGCCTTCAGTAAATTCACCATTGCCATCGGGAATTAGTGTAATATTTTCTGCTTCTTGATCCTTTGACCATTCGTTCATGACAAAGGCATCATTGACAGAAATACAGATAATGTCATCGACACCATTTTCTTTGAAAATCCCAGCCAACTCGTTATAACCAGGAAGATGAGTGGATGAACAAGTTGGAGTATAAGCACCTGGTAAGGAGAAGACAACCACTGTCTTATTAGCAAACAATTGATCGGTTGTCACATCAACCCACTGGTTGTCCTTACGAGTATGAAAAGTGACATTGGGAACTCTTTGTCCTCGACGATTCGCTACCATGTTCCTGCTTCCTGAAGTAATCAATTCCAGTCATAACCTAGCATGGGAGGACTAGTAGTATAATGTAACTATCAATCAGCTAAGAGACTTCATTGATAAATGGTGCGATCGCTGCTACAAATTCAGCAGTGGATTCATAAGGCAAAACATTACGCCCATTTATTTTTATACCTCTACTTTGAGGAAAACAGGCGAGGTAGTTAGCCAAGCGATCATCTGGCGTTTCTTTTTTATTATTTTGGCTAATACTCGATGCAGTTTCCCCGACTACCGCTAATGTTGGTTGCTGAATCGAGGCCATAAAATTAGTATAATCCTGTCGCCAAAACCCTGCTAAAAAAGAAAACACTGCATGACGACTAGCAGGATTTTCTGCACCTGCAACTAATGTATTTAACCACTCTGCATCTACAGCACTCTCAGAAGCAAATAGTTGGCGAGTTGAGAAAGAACGTAAAAATTTAGGAGTGCGTGCATAGCGATAAAAAGGAATCCCTAAAGGGGAATCTAACACATTCCAAATAAATTTTTGCTGCCATTCTGGTGGTTTATTTGTCATCAAAGCCCACGTTGGAGGTCCAGAAAGTACAAGCCTGGAAATTAAGTTTGATTCCTTTTGGACTAATGCGATCGCAACTGGTAATAATGCCCCTTGTACAACTACAATGACAGGTTGCCGTACTACTGTTTGTAGAAAGTACTGCAACTGTTCTGCCCAATCACTAGGAGTATAAGCCAGATGAGGCATATCACTTTCGCCACATCCTAGTAAATCAGGATTGTAAATTGAATTACGCTGACCTGAATTATACCATTCATGACAAAATCGCTGCCAAAATTGCCTTGATAATCCGACACCAATAGGATGAATCAACAGTAAGGGAATACCCTCAGATGTTGTGTTAGTTGGTTGATGAATTTCGTAGGTGCAACGATAATTCTGCCAAGTGTAAAACTGGCTAGGAGATGCTGTCAAATTAGTTGTGTTAGTTACAGCAGATGGTTGCATAATTCCTAGTTTTAATACTTGCTAAAAAATCATCTGTGGGTGGATTAACTGATATCCTGCCTCTTTCAGCTTTTCATTCGATACCCAAGCATTATATGGGCGGGTACTTTTGACAGTAGTATCCCATATAACTTTGGGTAAATTATGTTTTTCAAATAGACTATCTAGCAAGTCTCGGCTGGTGAGATGTGCATCATCTACCAGATTGTAAATTCCTTGTAAACGACGGTTACGGGCAAATTCTATCGCACCAACAATATCATCTAGATGAATCCAATTTGTGATATCCTCACCGCCTGGACGGTTTGTACCAGAATATCTACTAAATATTTTCAACAGTTCTCTACCAGGGCCATAAATTCCTCCTAAGCGGAATATACAAACACGGAGATTTTCGCTAGATGCTGATAGCAAAATATCTTCTGTTTTCCGGAGAATTTGGGCATTTAAATTAGCTGGCGCAAGTGGTGTTTCTTCATCTACCCATACACCATTTCTGTCACCATATACTGCATAGCTCCCTGTGTATATTAATTGTTTTACACTCGGATTTTGCTGTAAACATGAAACTAAATTTTGGGCAGTTTGTAGATAAGTCTCTTCATAAACTTCCGCACCTTTTGCACCAACGCTCAAAAGTACAACATCTTGATTGTGCAAAACTGATTTTAGACTATCCAGGTCATTGCCGGAGGTAACGAAAACTCTTTGGGATACCGATTGTAGTGCAGGGACACGCTCAGGAGAAGTTGTGGTTGTACTGACAACAAAATTCATTTTTTGCTGCCAATATTGAGCAACCTGATAACCAACATAACCACAACCAATGATTGCAACATTCATGACAAATTAGACACAAATAAAATAAACTACCTGTTGAGAAAATATTCTCAATTAAGAAAATCGAATTAACTAAATTTAACAGCCCAGAACTAACAGTCAATAGTTAACAGTCAGAAAATTTTACCTAATGGCTATTTTGCTAATTCTTTCTCAATTATGGCAATTAACTCTGGTGAATTGGGCTGTACGCTACTATTAAATCTAGCTGTCACTTCACCTTTTTTATTAACTAAAAATTTTTCAAAGTTCCAAGCAATAGTCCCCGTTGGCTCAACAGCTTTGGTAAGTCGCTCATAAAGTGGATGCTGCTGTGGACCTTTGGCATGGATTTTATCAAATAGTTCAAAGGTAACACTATATTTACTCGTGCAGAACTGCACAATTTCTTCATTACTTCCTGGTTCCTGCGCTCCAAAATCGTTACAGGGGAACCCCAAAATACGTAATCCTTGTTCCCTATACTTCTGGTTCAACTTTTCTAGCCCCTCGTATTGAGAAGTATAACCGCAGTAGGAAGCTACATTCACAATTAAAAGTACCTTTCCGGTGTAATCCTTTAATTGCTTATCTTCACCGTTGATGGTCTTGACTGCGATATCCGAAATTGTGTTACTCATGTTGAATCTGATTTATAGGGAATATTGCCAAGTCTCCCATATTACAGGTACTCTAAACCCGGTTTTTTTAAGGAAATTAGCTTTTTTAGCCTTGTTTGGGTCTAAGATTCTGTTTAACTTAGGTGAGACGACAAATGGAAAGTAGTGTATTTAAATTACTTGAAAAACATTGTAAGATAGCGATCGCCTGTGAGTTTACCTGAGTGCTAACTCTTCTGTAATATATAAGATTTACGCAAACAATTGTCAAAACTCTTATTTCCAAGTAGGGGCAATACCCTGCGGGTACTCCGTTGGAGAACTTGTAGAGTAGCCGCTTCTCTATGAAGCCCCGCGTAGCTTGCTGCGACCTAAGAGTATGTATCTACATGAATTACCCTTACCGCATGTACTTTTGCGTAACTCCTAATATATATAGTTCGACAAACCGCGATCGCAGGATATATCTTGGAAATCTGCGTTACTTTTAATACATTTTTAAGTAATTGCACAGACAATGAGATAATTATTTTCCGAAAGCCTTGGCTAAAGCTTTATTTGGCCGGTCTAATTAAATTAATTGATTTTGCTAAGTCTATTACCAACAGAAATTACCACTTTCTCCGCAGAAAAAATAACCAATGAATAAGCACATTCGACCCTGGCAACGTTTACTGGCGCTTGCGATCGGTTCAATGGTGTTTGCAGTTTTTGCTCCCACAATTGTACAGGCGACAGATCCTCCCACTGTTCAGTCTTTATCTGAAACTACAACGAAACTGCAAATTTCTATTGATACTATCTGGGTATTAATCACCGGGTTTTTAGTATTCTTCATGCAAACAGGTTTTGCTATGTTAGAAGCAGGTTTGAATCGGCAAAGAGGTGTAGTTAACGCCTTACTAGAAAACTTCATTAACGCCGCTGTCACCATCTTAGTGTGGTGGGGAATCGGGTTTGGGATTGCTTTTGGTACAAGTGCTGGCGGGTTAGTTGGCATAGATACCTTTTTCCTCAGTCAGCTACCTGGTGCTGATGGTAGCTATATATTGGCTGCACCAGGTTCTACAGCCGCCATCAATACCTATACCTTGTTCTTCTTCCAGTTTGCCTTTGCTGCTACCGCTACTACGATCGCTACTGGTTCAATGGCTGGAAGAACTGATTTTATTGGTGATTTAATTTATAGCGCCATTATGGGGGCGATCGCTTACCCGATCGTCGTCCACTGGGTTTGGAACTCCGACGGCTGGTTATCCAAATTGAGTTATCATGACTTTGCCGGTAGTTCTGTTGTCCACACCGTTGGGGGCTGGACAGCACTGGTAGGTGCCTATTTACTTGGGTCCCGTCCTGGTCGTCCGGCTTGGGGAACACTACCACCAGCACACAATTTAGGTCTAGCAACTCTGGGAACCATGATTCTGTGGTTTGGCTGGTACGGATTCAACCCTGGTTCAACCCTCAGCACAGGTAATACGGGATTGATTGGTTTGGTAACAGTCAACACCACACTGTCCGCAGGAGCCGGGGCACTATCAGCAATAATTTTTCAATATACCCGTAAAGGTAAGTGGGATTTGGTTTATTCTCTCAATGGTTCGCTAGCAGGATTAGTGGCAATTACAGCTCCTTGTGCATACGTTGCACCTTGGGCTTCGGTTTTGATTGGGTTAACCTCTGGGATTTTGGTTACTGTGGGAATGGATTTGATTGAATCAGTCCATATTGATGACCCAGTGGGGGCATTTGCCGTACACGGTATCAATGGCATGATGGGTACTCTCTCCGTTGGCTTTTTAGGTCAAGCAGAACTGACCCTCAACCAAAAGGCAGGGTTGTTTTTAGGCGGCGGCTTTGAGTTGTTAGGCATACAACTTCTGGGCGTAGTAGCGATCGCAGTTTTTACTGTCGCCTTTAGCTTTTTGATGTTTGGTGGTCTAAAAGCAGTGGGACATCTACGTGTTAATTCTGAGGCAGATCGCATTGGGATCGATGCTTACGAACACGGCGCGTCAGTATGGTCTGATGTTTATGCGATCGAAAAAAAAGAAATAAATTGTGCTGAGACTACCGAAATAGAAGCTTTGGATAGCGAATAAAGCCAATCATAACGCTTTACAAAGGAAAAAGGTCATTTTACGGTAGTTCTAGTGTGTTGTATAGATTGCTTACGACTTTCTACCGTATTTTTTATTGAAATTATGTTTACAATTTCAAGGTATTTCCATATCCATACCAAAATCTCTCTGCTATTTTGGCTGGTTTGCTTGTTATTACCAGTAAACCAAAAAGTTTTTCCCAAAGAGCGATCGCAACCAGAAATACTAATACTATTTCACGAAATACCTGATTGAAAACTTAGTTTCAGCAAAACTTATTTTATCTGTGAAAATTTGATGGTTAGAAAATTGAGAGTTGGTATGCTGCTATTGGCAGTTGTAGGAAATCTGGCATGGTCGTTGAGTGCCAAAGCAAATTTTAACGGTAAACTCACCCTAGAAATTGATGGCTTAAAGAATAAAGAAGGGCAAGTCTGTGTGAGTATATTTGCTAGTAGTGAAGGATTTCCTAGCGATCGCGATCGCGGCTTCCAAAAGCAGTGTACCAAGATTACTGACACTCCTTTACCCATTACCTTTGAGAACTTGAAAGCAGGTAGTTACGCTGTTGCTGTCTTCCACGATCAAAATAATGACCGCATTCTCAACAGTAATGTTTTTGGTATACCAAAAGAAGGCTTTGGATTTTCCAGAAATCCAGAAATTCGTACAGGTGCGCCCAAATTTAGCGAGGCAGCATTTTTAGTGGCAGGCCCCAACACTAATATCCAAATCCAGTTGAAATATTTTTAGGCTTATTCTCGTGCATCGTTGTGCGAATCTTCTGGTAAACCTTGTTGTTCGGGCAAGCCACGCATTCGATTCATCTGAGTTAAAGCATATCGTGCTGTTGCTTGCACTTCGGCATCTGGGTCATCTAATGCATGACGCAACATCTGACTCATTTGACCCATCATGTCATAAATACGCGTCAAGTCTCGGATCGCATTTTGCCTTACTTGGGGACTTTCATCTTGCATTGAAATTGCTAAACCCCGGTTCATCGGTTTGAGTGTGCGGATACCAATTTCTGCCAAAGCCGCCAAAATTAAACTGCTTTCTTGAGAATCAGCATCAATCATTAGGTCAACCATTGGTTGAATTGCCCGCGAATCTCCCTGCTGGCCCAAATCCCAAATAGCCTTGCGTCGCTTCGTTGGGTCAGAACTGCGTAAGTCTTGAATTAATTCGTCAACGATGTTGAGTTTAGCAAGCCGCGAAGTTTTTTCTGGTAGTAGTAATCGTGTGGATAGCGGCGGCGTAGCTGTTTCTTTACCGGTTACAGTCTCTGGTGGGGGTGGTATCATCGTTTTTTTGTTAGCTTCACTCAATCTTTTAGTATCTGATATTTCGGACTTTTGCATTTGTTTAATCTGACGAAACCACCTCATCAGGTAAATAAGTGCGCCAATAGTTCCTAAAACTCCGATGGAACATATAAACCACCAGATGAAACCTTTCTCAGGTGGCTTAGGTTTTGCAGTCGGTTTGGGAGTTGGATTAGGAAAAGTGACTATTGGAGAGGTGATAATCTGATTTTTGGCAACTAAAGCTGCTTGCAGCCTCCTCCTAGTTGCTAGACCAGCAAGTCCATCTACTTTTAAACCCTTTGCTTTCTGGAATTCAGCTACAGCGATTTCTGTACTAGGGTTGTACTGTCCATCTACCACGCCATTGTAGTATCCCAACTGTTTTAATTGGGTTTGTAATCTCTGCACATCTGATTTTCGGCTACCATATCTCAAAACAGCCGGACTAGCGGTAACTGTCGAACTAGCTTGTGCCACTTCTAAAATTTCAGGTGCTAGGTTAGGTGTGGCTGTACTTGCACGATTTGGGTAAAAACCCACGCAAGAAAAACAGGTAAATATCAGAATTGAGGAACGGCATAGCCTCATATTGAAAGTTTCAGCCTGAACGTGCTTTTGAAGTCTTCGATCCCACAATACCTTCTAGATGACCAAATGTTAACTGTCATTGGGTATTGGGTCTTGTCTTTGATCGCCCTCATCTATACTTAACGAGTTAGGGTTAAATTTCTGGTTCAGATTCTCTAACTGCTAGGCTTACAGGGTTCAATTTTTTAGCAGATGAATCTAAAACTGGTGGCTGTATATTAGCTATTTCACCGACGGTAATTGTGTCGTTTTGCGCGCCTAAGGCATCACGTTGGTTAATGAGATAGATGCTAATTAAAGTCAGGAAAACACCTACCCACTGCACCGGACTGAGGACTTCTGAGAGAAAGAGATTGCCGAATAGTAGGGCAAAGACGGGCGTAAGGAAGGTAAGAGAACTAAGACTAGTGAGACTGCCACTAGAGGCAAAGTAGAAGAATAACCCGTAGGCGATCGCACTGCCAAAGACAGTAGCATAACTCAAAGCCACTAAATCAGATCCTCCTAGATTTTCCCACTGCTGAGATTCTAAAACTGACGAAATTCCCCATAATGGTAATCCCCCCAAAATCATGTGCCATCCCGTAGCGGTTACGGGGTCAGCATACCGACACACAAACCGAATCAACACTGTTCCCACAGCCATTGATAAGGCTGCCAATAGCATCAACCACTCACCGCTAGCAAACAAGTCTTGCCAGTTGCCAATTGTGATATTTGCGCCTGAGTCGAGAATATGTAAAATCCACTCATCAGGTAAGCCAATTAAACTAATGCCTGTGACTCCCAAACCTAACCCCAGCCATCCCCAAAAACCAATGTGTTCTTGGAATAGCCACAACGACAGCAATGCTACTGCCAAGGGTTGCGAGTCAATCATCACAGACCCTAACCCCGCAGTTGTTCTGACTAATCCCTCAGCCAAAAAGCCTTGAAATAAAGTCCCATCTATGAGGGCGAATAAGGCAATCCAAAGCCATGCAGCCCAACCCTTGGGCTGGGGTTTACCCATGAATGCTGCTGCAATCAAAATTAACATCCCTGCTGGTATCAGGCGCACTCCCGCCATGAATAGCGGTGTGGTGTGGGGTATGACTCCTTTCATTGCTACCATTGCCGTCCCCCATAGAAAAAAGGGAGCAATTAACAAGAGAGGGGCGAAGGGAAGTCGAGATGCACTGAGTTTCAGTTGCATGGGTTTGCTGATGCCTTTGTTTAACAAGCGCAAAAATTGCTTTACCCAATTTTACCGAATTATGTAGTTTTGCGATCGCTTCTGGTGGGTGCTTTACAACATCGTGTAAAGTCCGCTCGGGAAAGAATACTCAGGCGTAGCTCAGGTTACAGAAGGTTGAATATGTTTTTCATTAGACGGATAGCTTGAAAAAGCTTTATCAGTTAACAAACACAAATGCTTAAAATCAAGCAGATAGCACTGCTTGTATGTATAATCATACTAGGACTTATGTTTGATTATTAAAAAAAATCTCAGTATAGCTCAAAGAGGCTTATTGACTATTGCCTGTTGCCTTCCTGCGGAAAAAATTATGGCTACACAACGCTGCGCGAACAGAAATAAAATCGGATTGCTATAGTTGATTTTTGGTTCCAATGATTGATGGGCTCAAAAAAGCAGCAATTCGCTTGAAATTTTAAATTCAGCCAAAGAATACAGGGCAGCTAAATATATTACTCTGAAGTTATTTACTATAAACCAATCGGTTTATTTAGCCTTGAGAGAAATTAAAATATACATACTCCGATGCTCAAAATGTATGTAGATTAGGCATTTTTCAAAAAGTTCAGTATTTTTCCTTCTTTTTTTATATCTGTGTTGCGCCGGTTCCTAAACTTTGGTCAAATGAGCAAGGGACTTGCTTCTCTGCACTTGGAGCGGTTCAATGAAGAAAAACAAGTAGTCTCAACTGCTCTCTTGAGATTTTATATTATAGAAGGATACCTAAGTTTTCCCGGCCTAGGCATCCAATAGCAACATAACCTATTAAATAGATTGTTAACTATATTCTAATTACTAATTTTAATTTTGAAATGCTTCTTAGGACACTTTATAAATTGCTCCTTAAGTAGGATGCCAAAATTAGATATTAGTTTGACTTTAATAATTATGAAAGTATTTTCTCAAAACAGAATTCAGGATTCTAACCAAAAAAGCGGATAGTGCAGCCTAAAGCCTGTAAAGAAGCAAGCTATGCGGGGCATCTCGTAGAGAGTATCTTGATTATGACTTCTGAATTATTCTTTAACTGCAAAATATTCTTTTGTAATAGGTGCGTTACACTACCTTAACGCACCCTACTTTCTAAAACATTTCTAAAACAATTTAGCAACGTTCGATTTTTCTAAAGTTGCTACTAATTTAACTCCAAATTCTTCCTCAAAGACTCCTTTTTTATAATCTAAACTCCAAAGTTCTAAAGCACAGTCATCATCAGGTTGAGATGGAAAAATCAGCAGGTTTACCTGTCGAAGTTGTTGATAATACTCACATTGTACTTGAGATATAGCGCCAATTTGCCGTCTATCTAATGCCACCGCCAATCTTAGAATTGCACTCAATTGACTAACCATTTGGCACTGCTCTTTAGTCAGCATACTCTGGTAAATTTCATGTTTTTTCTTCGGCGGCGATTTGCGATGATAACGTGCTAAGTTGGCTATGATTTCAATCTCGGTTTCTGTATAACCAAGTAATTCACCATTGCGAATTAGATAATAAGAGTGCTTGTGGTGAGACGAATGACTGACATAATGACCGCAATTATGTAATATTGCAGCTGCCCACAGCAGTTGTCGCTCGTCAGATCCCCAGTGATGTAACGTACCTTGAGTTTGGTCAAATAAACTCTCGGCAAATTTGGCGACGCGATCGCTATACTCTAAGTTAACGTGGTATTTATTAGCGAGTTTTAAAACATTCCTTTCCCGAACTGAACCTTGGTAACGCAGTTTATCTTCAATTAAGCCGTGGGTTAACATCCAGTCTACGATTACGCCTTCTCGCAGAGAACGCTCACAAATTGCGATCGATTCACTGCCCAAAAGGATCATCGCCTCCTGCAATATTACTGCACCAGCCAGTATAACTTCAGACCGCTTATCTGGCATTCCTGGAATCGCAGACTTTTCGGAATTACTCAGTTTCCGCAAGCGATTTACCAACTCTCGCAAGTCTTTAAGACTAAACTGATAGCCATTGAGAGTGGAAGGAATAACACCTGACTTTTCTCGTGCATGAATCATCGCTAGGGTTTCAATCGTGCCAGATGTACCCACCAAACGCGGAGATTCCCCAAACTGGAAATTTGCTAATACCTCATCCACGGAACGTTCTAACATACCGCGTGTATAGGATTGCAAATACACAAACTCTGTGTTGCTGATGGGATCGGTAGTAATTAACTCGCTAGTGAGTCGCACTGCACCAACTTTGGTACTGGTGAGAGTGCGCGGTTCGTGACTATCGCCCAAAATTAATTCTGTGGAACCACCGCCAATATCAATAATGGTATGGGGTTGGTTGTGAAATTCCATCCCCGAAAGCACGCCAAGGTAGATTCGTCGGGCTTCTTCTTGACCAGAAATCAAGTCAACGCTTAAACCCAATTCCTTTTCTACTCTGTGCAAAAAATCTTTACCATTGGGGGCTTCGCGCACGGCACTAGTCGCCACAGCAATGATTGTTTCAGCATTGATGGTTTTGGCAACTTCTTGAAAGCGTCCTAAAGCAGCGATCGCCTTTTTAACGATCTCTGGTTTGAGTTCTCCAGTGGTAAGATTGCGATCGCCAAGTCTCACAGTTTCTTTTTCTCTGGCGATAATGCTAAAGGCTGGTAGCGTCGGGTCAATTTTGACTACTACCATGTGTAGAGAATTTGTTCCCAGGTCAATGGCAGCAATAATCCGATGTTGCTTAGGTGGTTGAGTTGCAGAACTCTCCCAGCTAGCCGAAACTAAATTTTGCATCTAGTTTTCTCTCTTTATAAGAAACGGTGGTATGTCGGGGTAGCTGGCACTGATATTTATTGCAACGTACTTACTCAAACTGAATGCTGAGTAAATTAAAAAATACTCAGCACTCACAACTCAGTTTTGTCAAGGGGCAACTGAGCTAAGTATATTCACCCTAATGCGTCTAAGGCTAGCGACTATTAAAAGATATTTAAAGTTGCCATTTTGGGTGATATTTTTACAAATAACAAATAACGTTATTCTATAGATGTAAAGATGTGTGAACTCATCTATCTAAAGTTATTTGTTGATTTCTATGTTAAGGATGCCAGAACGCCCCCAGCCACCAGTTTGGCTTGTAATTATCCGGCTTTTACGCTGGCATAAACCAGAAGGACGGTTAATTTTAATGATTCCTGCTCTTTGGGCTGTGTTTTTAGCAGCTTCTGGGAAACCGCCTTTACCTCTGGTTGGTGTAATTATATTGGGTACTCTGGCCACAAGTGCGGCGGGATGTGTTGTCAATGATTTATGGGATCGGGATATCGATCCAGAAGTGGAGAGAACACGCGATCGCCCCCTCGCTTCTCGCGCTTTGTCTGTGAAAGTTGGGATTGTAGTTGCGATCGTATCACTAGCATGTGCAGCTATCCTGGCTTTTTACCTTAACCCCCTAAGTTTCTGGTTATGTGTGGCAGCAGTGCCCGTAATTGTCCTTTATCCAGGCGCAAAGCGAGTGTTTCCTGTACCGCAACTGGTACTTTCCATCGCTTGGGGTTTTGGAGTGTTGATTAGCTGGAGTGCAGTTACCCAAACCATCACTCAACCAACTTGGTTACTTTGGGGCGCGACTGTACTGTGGACATTGGGATTTGATACAGTTTATGCCATGAGCGACAAGGAAGACGATCGCCGCATTGGTGTTAATTCAAGCGCCCTATTTTTTGGGAATTATGCCCCTGTAGCTATTGGAATTTTCTTTGCTGGCACAATCTTGTTATTGGCTTGGTTAGGTTTACTCATAAATCTGCACTTCGCCTTCTGGATTAGCCTTGCAGTTGCTACTATTGGATGGGTTTGGCAATCTCTGCGATTAAGACAGCGAGATTTACCTAATTCTGTTTATGGTAAGATGTTTCGGCAAAACGTATGGATTGGTTTTATTTTGCTTGCTGGGATGATCGCTGGATCTTTTTAATCAGTAAAAAGGGAATTTTAATAACTTTGATTATGGGATTTTTCTTTGAAGCGTACTTTGAAACCAAAGCAACTGCGCGTCTATAAAGTTAGACAAAAAATATTTATGAGTTTTTCTATGAGTAAATTATTTGATTCGTTTAGTCCATTAATTCAGTATATGCGTACTTGGGCAGCAATAAGTCTGCTATGTTTAGTTGTCGCCTGGTCATTTCCTGCACAAGCTGCTAGCCGAATTGATCCGCAATTAGAACAGCAAGTATTACAAATTATCCGCGAACATCCAGAAGCAATTATTGAATCTGTTCAAGCTTATCAACAGCAGCAACAACAGAAACTAAAGCAAGCACAGCAAGCATTTTTACAAGATTTCAAGACGAACCCTCAAACAGTAATTGGTGAGTCTCCCACTACAGGTTCAACTCAATCAAAAACTGTGCTAATAGAATTTTCCGATTTTCAATGTCCCTACTGTGCTGAGGCGCATAAAACCTTGAAACAATTATTAGCAAAGTATCCAGATAAGGTAAAATTAGTTTACAAAAATTTACCACTAATTTCAATTCATGCTGAAGCATTACCATCTGCGACAGCAGCTTGGGCAGCATATCAACAGGGCAAATTTTGGGAATATCATGATGCGCTATTTACTAATCAAAAGCAACTAGGTCAAGCGTTATATTTAGATATTGCTAAAAAACTGAATCTAGATTTAGGTAAATTTAAACGCGATCTTAATCTTGCTACTCCCGCAATTACAAAAGATGTCCAATTAGCAGAGAAGTTGGGTGTTTCTGGCACACCGTTCTTTATCATTAATAGTCCAACTTTTTCAGGAGTTGCACAGCTAGCGGATATCGAAAATATATTGACTGCTGCTAAGTAAATTGGTGTGTTTTAAAATAACCTCTCACTGTTTAAGTAATTAAGTGTAAATAAATTCGAGTTTGTAGTGAGCGATTCATCGCTCACTACAAACTAGGATTTTATTGTATGTTTAATTGTGCCTAGCTACATTTTTTTATAATGATGTCTGATAACTAGCAATAAGCTTGATCGAAATATAAGGCTCATATTTGATTTTTGAAAAAACTCCGTACAACTCAAAAAGCCTTCTTTCCTATTGCCTATTGCCTACCCACGTAAGTAAATATGGCTACGCTCCCGTAGGGATACAAAAATCAAAGCAAATTCCTATATACTGTGTAAAGATTGTATCTCCATAGCATCTGTTTAGATAAATACTTTTTTATTTAACAATAATGTGCATCTTTAGTTAGAGGTTTCATACAACACTTTAGTGATGTACTTGAAGCAAGTGTAAGGAGTAGCTGATGAGGAGTGATGAGAAGGAATTTTCTTCACTCCTCATGTTCTTAAAGATATGGTAACTTAAAGCTTCTTTTAAGATTAGGGAAGTCAGAAAACCTGCCGCACCTGACTCAACCTTAAAAAGGCTTCTGATTCTGTCAACACACTTTAGTGATGTACTTGAAGCAAGTGTAAGGAGTAGCTGATGAGGAGTGATGAGAAGGAATTTTCTTCACTCCTCATGTTCTTAAAGATATGGTAACTTAAAGCTTCTTTTAAGATTAGGGAAGTCAGAAAACCTGCTGCACCTGACTCAACCTTAAAAAGGCTTCTGATTCTGTCAACATTCCTCCAGAACTACAAGCATCGTCATATACTAGAGTTGTCGGGAAATAAAAGATAAGTGAGGCAATGCTGGTCTTGTAATTGGGATTCTCTTAAGCAGCCATCAAGTAGAAGTTCCATAATCCTGCTGCGGTCAGCATCAAATGGTCATCAAAGTTTTCAATCCGATTACGATAAATGACACTGGCGGCGTTGTAGCGCTTCACACCAGCAAAGGCATTTTCGCAAACTACACGGGATTGACTCAATTGACGATTCTCCGTTTTTTGAAGGTCACTTAACTTGCCCCCTTTGGGCTTTTTGTGAGGAAGATGGAGATTGTCATACTGCTTCTGTAATCCCTGAAAGCCCGAGTCTACTTCAATCGGAATTTCATCAGGCACACTACCTGCAATGTCATCTTCGTCATGAAAACGTTTGTCATGCAGTTTGCCTTCTCGTGCTTTGCTTAAGATCAAGACCCGTTTGGTTTCATCAACTGCCGCCAAGTGTTTATGCGTATGACGTTTCTTTTTACCGGAGTAATTCTGTTGTTGTTGTTCTCTTTCTTGAGGTCGCGCAATTGGGCGTTCTGTCCCATCAATCATCACTCGTTGCACTCCTGGAAAGCGTGACAAAAATGCTTCAATGCTTTCGAGATGGCGTTCCGGCAGCGCCATCTTCTGTCCCAAAGCCGCTTCTAATATTGGCTGCAATCGATGCATCCACTCATGTGCCTGGGAGCGATGCATATCAAAGAGCAGTCCCGCCACATCGAAGGTCGGATAACATTTGAAATAGAAAAGGATGAAAAACAATTTGTCTTGGGCTGTAAGTAAGCGGGCTTTGCGTCCTCCACCCAGGCCACGTTGACGAGGCTTGGCCTGTTGAGTATCTAGGTACATCGTGGTAAACGTGGGCAAAAGGGCATCAAATGCTTTCCGGTTCAACCCAGTTAATGCCCTCAACAGTCGGTCTTGCTTCAGCGCACCTTCAATATTCAGCATCATTCTTCCCTACCACTGCTGTCTATTCTCTCTTATTTCCCGACAAGTCTACTAAACAAGTACTGCCTTTAACCTGATTTTTAACTGGAAAAAATATCAAATTCACCATTAATTTAATAATATCACGAGGGGTAAAGTGTTCTTGTGCTTCTTCGTTATTCTCTGCGTTAAACCCTGTTGTGCTTCATTCTGTCCAAAATGGCCTTCTTCCAGCACCTTGTAATGCTTAAGAACCTTTTCCTTGTTTGGTTCCAGTAACCAATCCAAACGCCGCAGTACCGGCATTGGCAAAATTACATCTCGGTACTTACCGCGTACATAGACATCCCTTTGCATCATCAGCAATATTCCAGATAAAGTTAATAATAGTGTTGTGTGTCGTGTGACTCATGTTGCCAGTACAGAAGGCAATCGCATGATTCATATTTTGATTCAGCAATGCCATAATTTTTAATGCGATCGCACCTATCACTACAATCAGCGAGGTTATTATGCTTTGCTGCGATGAGCGATACTTTTGCAGAGTCACTTCGTGAACGCTACAACAGATACCTGCATCAGTTGATCTTCTACTGAGGAGAATTTGCTGTTGGGAAATGGCATGGTTGAACGTGCTTATAAATGAATGTTTGATGAACACAAAGATTTAAAGGTGTTGGAATGCGGTGGAGTGAGTCCGGTTTTAATAATTTGTTATATTTACGACTGGCTTGAGTGAATGGACGCTTTTGATAACTTATTTCCATATTCTACTTTGCCCTCCCCTAAGCGCTAGATGTGTCCTAATGCTTTTAGATGAAAAAATAAATGTATATATAGGTTTCAAAATTATTACTTTTGGATAATTTAATTTCAAATAAATATCCTTATAAAGGATCATATAGGTATTGAATACCTATGTACGTAAGTGAGGTAATTATGTCAATTATAGCCAAACAACAAGAGTTATTTGTGGAGATACCTTCAGACCAACAGCAACATCTGTCTGGAGGACAATTATTTTCAAGAAGGCGACGTAATAGCGATATGCGAGGAAATCCTGATATTAGAATCACCGGGAATTTGACTACTGCTAATGGGGATCAAATTCCCATCCTAGTTTTAGGTTTTAGGCTTGACCAATAGTAAACTATGACTAGAAGATAGGAGAGCTAAAGCTTTGCAATTCATACGGAAACAAGACTGATATAATTCACTCAATATAAATTAGTTTTTGAGAGAGTTGTAGTAGTCTTTAATGTTTTGCAAAATCATGAAATAAATGAAATGAAAGCGAAAAGTGGAAGCTATCATTAGCATCCACTTTTTTTTACTAGGCGATGAGATTGAGTAAAGGGAAATGAGCAATTTTTTACAGATAGACATGAGCTAAATCTGGACTAAAATTAGATATGCAACTAAACGTTTTTTATTAATCTGAAGATATTTAAAAATATAAATTAAATAATTATTGACCTTACTGAATCAGGGGATGCTGGCTCAAAATGTAACACCATAATTTGCTCTAGGCGTAAACCGACAGATTCATAAGTGCGGCCGTTGCATGGGCGTAGCCCGATGAAGGCATCGCGCCGCCCCAAGCAAACTTCATGGGTTTTGACAACTTTGAGAATAATCTGTGTATTAGCCTGCATTTTAGCTGTTGGAAACTATCTAGCAACGACTTGAGGCTGTTCATAAGCAGCTACAATTGCCTTGAATTTCTCAGCGTACTGATAAATTTCATTGAGGTTATCGATAGAAACTTTATCCGAAATTCTATTGCCATTTACCTCTTTCGAGAAGATTTCTAACTTCTTAGACTTTGATTCATTAAAATACAAACGAACAATCGGTTTCCAAGTATTCCCATCAAGCAGAATATTACAGTAGCTAGCTGTATCTCTGTATGTTATTCTTGCTGGATCTAATACCTGACGTAAAATCGATTTAAGTATGTAATATCCTTCACGCTCGTCATCTGTAAACTCAGATTGTTTGATGATCGGTTCTGGTTTTATTTCTGGTTCGGGGTTTACAATCTCTGATTTCGTTTTTGAGCGTCCTGCTGCTTCATCTAAAAGGGTTTCAATTTCCTCACGAATAAATTCTTGAATAGCCCTTTGCGTATATCCAGTAAACTCATTTTTTAATTGCCCTACAAAATTATTACCAGGGCATAACTCTTTGAAAAAATATTTAACAAATTCATCACTGGGTGCTTCAACTTGCTTTTTAAGCAGAGTCTTAATACCACCTACATACTTTAATTCCGAGGCGGCTGTAATAGCTTCATCAATATTAAATGCTGATTTTGTTAATTTATATAGTTCGCGGATTGCTAACTCATTTAAATTAAGTAGGTCTAATTCCAAAAATGGAGTTTTATCCATTTTATTAGGTTTTTCTAAGTCAGCATATAACTTGTAATTTACCCCATCTGTTAGTATACCAATGCGAGCTTCAGTTGCCATGAAGTATGCAAACAACTGGCTCCACTCATAATCATTCTTAAAATCTGTACCGTAGCGTTTGCATTCAATTAAAATTGCGGGCTGACTATTTTGGAATATTGCATAGTCTAGTTTGTACTTTGTAGCAGCTCCCACATTTGCATCATACTCAGGCATAACTTCATTTGGATTAAAGGCATCATATCCCAAGATTTGCTGAATAAAAGGCATAATCAGGAAGTGCTTTGTAGCTTCTTCAGTCTTGATACTACTTAATTTTGTAGGGATTGTAGATGCAAAAGCTTTAACTTGATCAACAAAATCCATGATGTGATGCTCCAAGACGTTTGTTTATAGCTATGTAGGCTATGAAGTTATAATTCACAAAAAACTTGAATAAATAACAGAAATTGGAGTACAACACTGATGGAGCAACGCATCTTATTTTTATAATGCTTACTGGACAAAGCTTTCAGCCATTATTTAATTTAGTTGCTAAAAATTGAAACCCTAATTGCACACGGCTTTCAGAATTTAAATGCGTTTCCCCTAACACCAGTGATTTACACCCATTGCAGGGATGAATCGTATAGTATTTCAGCATCTACTCGCAAATCGTCAAATTTAAGTGCATTAAGAGGTTGAGGATTTTGAACAAGACATAAAGGATTTGCGGAAGATGGATGGGTAGACTGCGATCGCACTCAGTGATACTTCCCCTATCAATAACCTTGCCGCTACTCTACTAAGTTTCCTTTTACTCTGATTCAAATTTCCGCCAGAAGTCTATTGACTTCTGGTAAATCTATTGAGAAGCTAATAGTTAGATTTACTAATTAATAGAAGTGCATCAAACTTGTGACAATACTGACGGGCAAAATAAATCGATCGCAATCTCCTAGCGAACCAAAACCGTTGATTCTGGAAACTCAGGGACTCACTCGCCGTTTTGGGAAGTTAACCGCAGTTAATAACCTAAGCATATCTGTGGAACAAGGCGAAGTGTTTGGATTGCTTGGCCCCAATGGTGCAGGGAAAAGTACAGTTCTTAAGATGTTGACAACCTTGCTGCCTATCAGTGCAGGGAAAGCAACCTTAGCTGGCTATGACGTGACTCGTCAACCCAATCCTGTGAGACGGGCTATCGGCTATGTACCCCAGGCGCTCTCTGCTGATGGTAGTCTCACGGGTTACGAAAATCTCTTAATCTTCGCGAAGCTGTATGGAATACCTGCCAAAGGACGCGATCGCCGCATCTATGAAATTCTAGAATATATGGGTTTGCAAGATGCGGCGAAACGCTTGGTACGAAACTACTCTGGTGGGATGATCCGCAAGCTGGAAATCGGCATATCAGTTCTACATCAACCCCAAATTTTGTTTCTTGATGAGCCGACTGTCGGACTAGATCCTATCGCTCGAACTCAAGTATGGCAGCTTGTATTACAACTCTGTGCTGATTACGGCACAACTATATTTTTAACAACCCACTTTTTAGAAGAAGCGGATAGCTTATGTAACCGAGTGGCGATTATGCAGCAAGGTGAAGTCGTTACTACAGGTACACCAACCGACTTAAAAGCTTCTTTAGATAATCCAAATGCAACTTTGGATGATGTCTTTATTCACTATACAGGCGACCAGCTAACATCAGGAGTCAACTACCGTGACACAGCAAGAACCAGACGTACTGCTCAACGGTTGGGTTAAAGCACCACCCACTGTCCGAGTAAATTTGATCTCTGCAATTAAAGAGCTAGTTACGAAAACCCTGGCGATCGCTGAATTGGAAATCCGTAAACTCCGCCACGATCCCACTGATTTAGTCGTTCGGGCTGTACAACCAGCTTTATGGCTGCTAATCTTTGGACAAGTTTTCTCCCGGACTCGCGCAATTCCAACAGGCAACTTACCCTATTTGGACTTCATTTCTGCTGGAATTTTGGCTCAGAGTATTTTGTTTGTGGCAATTTTTAGTGGTGGAATGACGCTAATCTGGGAGCGAGATTTAGGCATTGTTCATAAATTTTTAGCTAGTCCTACACCCCGTGTGGCGATGGTGCTGGGCAAAGCCCTAGCATGTGGGGTGAGGTGCTTATCTCAGGTAATATTCATTTACGGATTGTCATTTTTATTAGGTGTCAAACTAAATCTTCATCCCCTAGCTATTCTCCAAGTACTTCTGCTAGTCATAATGGGGGCGAGTTCCTTTTGTATTTTTTCATTAATTATTGGCTGTTTGGTGAAAAGCCGAGAAAGGATGACGGGTATTGGACAATTGTTAACCATGCCGTTATTTTTTGCTAGCAATGCCATCTATCCAATCTCGTTGATGCCCAGTTGGTTAAAGTTCATTTCCCATTTAAATCCGTTGACTTATCTGGTTGACGGCTTACGCAGCACCATGTTGTTAAACGGCACTAGCATCTATGGCTTTGGTCTGGATTGTACAATTCTCTTATTAACATTAATAATTTTGGCCATCCTTGGTGGAAAACTTTATCCACGGGTGGCCATGTAACTAGGAGAACAACAAGCCCATGACCTTGGATAAACCTAATCAAGGTGCAACTTCCGAAGAATGTGCCGCTAGAGTAATGGAAACAGTTCCATTAGTGATGCGGTTTATCCGAGCGGATATGCGTGCCCATAGTGCCGCTTTTTTATCTATACCTCAGTTGCGATCGCTAGCATTTATCAACCGCAATCCTGGGGCTTCATTATCTGACTTGGCAGAGCATTTAGGTGTCACCTCTGCCACGGCATCAGCAACCATAGAACGCTTGGTACAACGCGACTTCGTGAAACGGATTGCTCATCCTCAAGAGCGGCGGCGGGTGCTGCTCAATTTAACTGAAGATGGAAAACATCATCTCAAGCAATCCCAAGATCAAACTCGCGCTCATATTACCGACTTGTTGAAAGGTCTTTCAGAAGACCAAATTTCCAACATTGAAGAAGGCTTAACTCTACTAAAAAATGTCTTCGAGAAAACAGAACTCAAAGCCCCATAACTTTGAGGTTGCACAACACGATCCCTTTGCAGCCTTTAAGTTTCGAGACTATCGGCTATTTACCATTGGACGGCTGGTGCTGTTCGTGGGGTCGCAAATGCAAACTGTAGCTATCGGCTGGGAACTCTATGAGCGGACTAACTCAGCGATCGCTTTAGGTGGTGTAGGACTGGCACAAGTCCTACCAATGATTATTCTCACCTTAATTGCCGGAGATGTTGCCGATCGCCGCGATCGCAAAGTGACCATGTTACTCTCGGTAATGTTGCTAGCCCTCTGCTCCCTAGCTTTAGGGGTACTTTCCTATACTCAGGGTGCAATTTTTCTAATTTACGCCTGCTTAGTATTAACAGGTGTCGCTAGGGCATTCCTCAAACCTGCCAGTGATGCTCTGATGTGGCAGTTGATACCTGTCAGTGCTTTTACCAATGCAGCTACTTGGAATAGTAGTAGCTTTCAATTGGCTGCTGTTATTGGCCCAGCCTTTGGGGGATTCGGGATTGCGCTACTAGGAAGTGCTACAGGAGTTTATCTATTAGCAGCGATCGCAGCGTTACTGTGTTTTATTTTAACGCTGGCGATCAAACAGCAAAAAGTCATCCGTAAAACTGAGCCAATTTCACTCAAAGCGCTCTCAGCCGGTGCTAAGTTTGTTTGGCAGAATCAGTTAATTTTAGCAGCGATTACATTAGATATGTTTGCTGTATTGTTGGGTGGTGCGATCGCGCTTCTCCCCATTTTTGCCAAAGATATTTTACACGTGGGACCAGTGGAGTTGGGATATCTACAAGCAGCCCACTCCATCGGTGCTTTGACTATGGCTATCACCCTGGCGTATTTACCACCGTTACGCAAAGCAGGCCCAGCCTTATTGTGGTCAGTGGTTGGCTTTGGAGTTGTAACAATTATCTTTGGACTTTCTCGTTCCTTTTGGCTGTCTATGTTGATGCTGATCCTTGGTGGCGCACTAGATAGTATTAGCGTTGTGATTCGCCATACACTAGTTCAAATCAGAACACCCGATCATTTGCGTGGTCGGGTTGCTGCTATTAATAGCGTGTTTATTAGTGCCTCGAATGAGTTGGGGGGCTTTGAGTCCGGCTTGACTGCTGCTTTATTTGGCCCAGTGATTTCCGTTGTGGGTGGTGGAATTGGCACAATTGTAGTGGTGATTGCTACGGCAATGATTTGGCCAGGAATTCGTAAGTTAGGAGCTTTGCAAGAGTATAAATAAATTTAATGTGTCGCGGAAGTCCCCACCTTGTTTTCCATAGATAATAAAAATCTCATCCTATGCAAGAGTTACAAAAATTGTTATCTCTTGCTTGGATGGGATTTTTGTTTAGTGAAAGTTGCACATCACGTAATTAAAAGATAGAGCAACCCAGACTTTTGGAATTATGTATAACTTGAATTTGCCCTTCTAGTTATACAATTGCCACTAAGCAGTTGGGTCACCACCAAAACTTGGTATACCGCCTCCGGTTGGAATACCAAATATAGAAGGGTCGAAGCTGCCTTCAGTTGGAATATCAAACTTAGAAGGGTCGAAGCTATCAGCCGTTGGAATCCCAAAGCTACCCAAATTAAAGCCGCCTTCAGTTGGGATACCATACTTAGTAGGATCGAAGCTACCTTCAGTTGGGATACCATACTTAGTAGGATCGAAGCTACCTTCAGTTGGAATACCATACTTAGTAGGATCGAAGCTGCCTTCTTTCGGAATACCATACTTAGTAGGATCGAAGCTACCTTCTTTTGGAATACCATACTTATCAAGATCAAAGCTCTCAGCCGTTGGGATGCCAAAAGCACCTCCAGGTGCAAAAGGATCGCTGAGGTTGCTAGCCTGACCACCATCATTAACGAGATTATTAAAAACAGAATTTGAATCAGATGCCATTAGAGTTAATCCTCCTATTAGGACATAAATGTTGCTTCATTAATAAATGTCAAAAAGCACAATTAAGCTTTATCTGTAGCTTTTTTATTGTTTTTTTAATTGCTAATCTTGAGCTTTTCGGACTAAATCACAGAGTGTTTTTATGAAAAAATTACTGCCCAAAAAACTGTGATTTGCCCTGGTCATATTAATAAACATAAAAAAAGTAACTTGTTTTTACAATGCAAAATCTTTAGATGCTTGTGTCAAATGTTTAGATGCCTATGTCAAATCTTTAGATACTTTTACTAATGCAATTTGCAGGGTAAGATCATGTAAATTGGTATAAATCGGACTTGACAAATGGGCATCACAAGTAAAAAGACAACAATGCTGTTTTAAAAAATTCAAGGAGCAGATTACTTCTATAGCAATCCGATTTGATTATGTGAAAAAATCTGGATAGATGTAGAGTGCGTTAGGAGGGAGTCCGTAACGCACCAAAGTCTTTGGATTGTAGATTTATCTTTAAGAGGATGTTTGAAAAGTGGTTGGCTGTGATTTTAGGTACTTATTGATCCCCCCTAACCCCCCTTAAAAAAGGGGGAATCGGAATCAAAGTCCCCCTTTTTAAGGGGAGCCAGTGCGGTCTTCTCCCAAAGGGAGAGGCTAGCGCCTTTCCTTCGGAACGCTACGCGAACGCGGAGCGTCTCGTAGAGAAGGGGGTTTCCCCCATGAGCAACTGGCGTGGATTTAGGGGGATCTAGAACGTTTTATTACCGATCAGAGGACTTTTAAAACAGCCTCTAATAGGACTTACGCAAAATATCTCTCAAACTCTGGTTTTTCAGTGTACTCTGCGCCTCTGGGTCTATGTTATTCCGTAACTCTTGCGTAAATCCTATTTAATTTTTAATTTTTTGACGATGGTTAGCAGCTTGCAATAACAAAGATTCGGCAAAAGCGATCGCGTCACTTGCAGATTTACCACCAGCTAACTGTGCTAATTCTTCCCGGCGAGTGGTTAAATTATCCAAGGTAGTAACTCTGACAACAGTACGCTGCTCGGAATTTTCATTGTTAGCTTTTTTACCTTTGCCTTGATTGATAGTTTGCTTATCGACGCGGAAATGGCGATCAGCCATTGCCGCAACTAAAGGCTGGTGGGTAACACACAATACCTGATTGCGTTGACTTAGCTGGTGTAATTTTTCCGCGATCGCTTGGGCGACTCTTCCCGAAACCCCAACATCAATTTCATCAAAAACCATTGTCCCAGCCACATCAACCTGAGAAAAACAAGCTTTCAGCGCTAGTAAAAAGCGGCTCATTTCTCCGCCAGAGGCAACTTCCGTTAAAGGTTGCAGTGGTTCTCCAGGGTTAGAACTAAATGTAAAGGTAATTTTATCTGCTCCCATAACAGTGGGGAAGGTAGGCACTATCTCAACCAAAAACTTCACCTTTTCCATCGCTAAAGGCTTGAGTTCAGCGATCAAACGTGATTCTAAATTAGCAGCCGCCTTACTCCGCAATTGAGTTAACTGATTAGTTGCTTGGGTGAGTTTTTCAAAACACGCTTTTTCTTGCTGTTCTAAATTTTCAATAGATTGTTCGCTGTCATTAAGTTGCGCTAATTCCCCTTGGATACGTTGGTAATAAGCGATCGCTTCTGTAAGTGTCGGCCCATACTTGCGGCAAATTTGCTTTAATTCTTGAATCCGTTCTTCCACCTCTTCCAATCGCTGCGGATCGGCTTCCAAACCATCCCCATAAGCATTAATCTGTCTTCCCACTTCCATCACCGCAGCTTGCGCGTCCCTAACCAATTCCAACAGGTGTTGTAGTTGGGTATCGTACTCCACCATGTCATTTAATGTAGCTTCACTGTCTCCCAGTAAATCTGCTGCGGCTGGAGTCTCATTGTCGTTTTGATACAAAGCTTGATAGACCTTGTAACTCATCTGTTGCAAATCGACGACATGATTCAGACGTTCTCGTTCTTGTCCCAACTGTTCCAATTCATTAGGTTCATTGAGATTAGCTGCTCCCAATTCCTGCACTTGATAAGTGAGCAAATCTAGTTGTTGCAACCGTTCCCGTTCTGATGTCCGGCGTTTTTCTAATGCTAAATGCGCCTGTTGGTAAGTATTAAAACTCGTAGCGACTTTATGACGCTGCTGCATTAAAGAGTCACCGCCATATAAATCTAACCAGTCGCGGACTTGGGCAGATTGTCCCACTTGTACCGTTTGACCTTGGGCTGTGATTTCCACCAAGCGATCGCGCATTCCTCCCATAATCTGCCGATTTACCAACACGCCATTCACCCGCGATCGACTGCGGATATTAGTAGCAGTGGCTGTGATTTCTCGGCTAATAACTACGGAATTTTCATCAAGCAAATCTATTTCTTGTTCAGTCAACCAAGCCGCTAGGGGGGGATTTGAGGTAAAAGTTGCTTCTACCATCGCTCGACTTGTCCCTGTGCGAATAACTCGACTAGAGACTTTACCGCCTAAAGCAGCATCAATGGCATCCAAAATAATCGATTTTCCAGCGCCGGTTTCACCTGTCAGCACATTTAGTCCCGCGCCAAATTCCAATTCCAGTTGGTCAATTAAGGCAAAGTTTTCAATTCGCAGGCAAAGCAACATCAAGCCAAATTCTCCATAAGGGCAGATGCCGGATACTTCTAATTTACAGGACAATAAGTATGATTTTCCAACAACTAGCAATACCTAATACTATATGAACTAGTATGCCCGTTTAAGTGTAGCAAACCTTTGAGTAATGGGTAATGGATAATGGGTAATAGAAAAAATTAGTTGAACCCTACTAATTTCTAATCCCCAATACCCCATTCCCAATTCGTAAAGATATTGTTACAATACTTAATGTGATCGTTCTGACTGGTGGCCTTTTTCATGATTGTTAAGACACTTCCCCCTAGTTCTCGACCGATTCAGGAGGATAGTCGCAACGGCACAAGTAGCCGAAGCGAACTGGACGTTATAGATATAGTGCCAGAAGAAAATGGTACACCGAGCTTAGTTGTACGTTCGCCAAGACTCTTAGCAGCCCAAAAGATCGGGGCAACAGCCGAACCTGAGACGCTTTACGATCCCGTGAGCATAGCCGCGCATTATCAAAACAGACCCCTGCAAGTTTTACGGCGGATTTTCGCCGTGTTGGGGCCGACTTTATCCTTTGCTTTTGGGTTGTGGTCGGATAGTAAACGGGGAATTGTCGTCAAAAATGACCGCCGCCGAGCCACTCAGCTTCGAGTATTGCTGACTCAACTGGGGCCTGCTTATATCAAAATTGGACAAGCTTTGTCCACTAGACCGGATCTCGTTCCTACCGTATATCTAGAAGAATTAACCAAGCTACAAGACCAATTACCACCTTTTCCTAACGAACTTGCTTACCAGTTTATCCAAGAAGAACTAGGCGCACCTCCAGAAGAGGTTTACGCTGAACTCTCGGCCCAGCCAATTGCTGCGGCTTCCTTGGGACAAGTATATAAAGGTAAGCTAAAAAGTGGTGAAGAAGTTGCCGTAAAAGTCCAACGCCCCGACTTAAGAGAGCGAATCACCATAGACTTGTATATCTTGCGTAACATCGCTGCTTGGGTGCAGAAAACAGTCAAACGGGTAAGAAGTGATTTAGTTGGGATTCTCGATGAATTAGGCGATCGCATCTTTGAAGAGATGGACTATATTCACGAAGGTGAAAACGCCGAAAGATTTTTCGAGTTGTACGGTCATATAAAAGACATCTACGTACCGAAAATTTACTGGGAATATACCAATCGTCGCGTTTTGACGATGGAATGGATTAACGGTATTAAACTAACCCAGACAGAAGAAATTAGTGCCCAAGGCATAGATGCTCGTTATCTCATTGAAGTGGGTGTCCAGTGTTCCTTGCGCCAGTTGCTAGAACATGGATTTTTCCACGCCGATCCCCACCCTGGTAATTTATTAGCAACACCAGATGGTAAATTGGCTTATCTCGACTTCGGAATGATGAGCGAGATTAAGCCACCACAGCGTTATGGTTTAATTGAAGCGATCGTCCACGTCGTCAACCGCGACTTTGAAGGATTAGCAAAAGACTACGTTAAATTAGATTTCTTATCACCAGAAACCGATTTAACACCAATTATTCCAGCTTTTGCCAGAGTCTTTGCTGATGCCCAAGGAGCCAGTGTTGCCGACCTTAACATTAAAAGCATCACCGATGAACTATCGGCTTTGATGTATGAGTATCCTTTCCGCGTACCGCCCTACTACGCCTTGATTATTCGTTCCCTTGTTACTCTCGAAGGGATTGCAATATTTATAGATCCCAACTTTAAAGTCCTCAGCGAAGCTTATCCCTACGTTTCTAAACGCCTGTTAACAGACCAAGCACCGCAATTAAGAGCATCATTGCAAGATTTGCTATTTAAAGATGGCAGATTTCGCTGGAATCGCTTAGAGAACTTGTTACGTAATGCACGTAACAGTCAAGACTACGACTTCAACTTAGTGCTGAATCAAGGGATAGAATTTCTGTCATCTGAACGTGGTGCTTTTATCCTTGATAAGCTAGTAGATGAATCTGTTAATGGACTCGATGCTTTAAGTAAAAACGTTTTGCATAACTTCACCTCCCTCTTACGGGAAAGAGTTGGATTAACAGCTGTTAATGAAGCTCCAGCAGCGACAGTTGAGCAACAACAAACTTTGGAGCATATCAAACATATATTAGGTATTCTCCGAGAAACACGAGGCTTTGACCCACTGCAACTTGCGACTCAAATTTCTCAGTTATTGGTAAATTCAGATGTACAACGTTTAGGTCAACAAATTGCCAACCGCTTCACGCAAAAAGCTATAGCTAGATTGATTCGGCAATTATTGGCATCGTAGTAAGAGTTATGAGTTAAAAAATTTCTTTAACTCATAACTTATTAACATTCGCAACTATAGGACTCCGATTTGATTTCTGAAAACATACTGAGACTGAAAAGCCCATTTTCTCAGGTTTTTATCTGAAATATTGTTCAAAAATCAGATATGAGTTCTATATATAACCCAGCTCTTCCAGCTTTTCTAAAACTTTAGTTGCACTTTGGTAAAGGGTTTCTTGGTTAGTTTTGCATTCGACTTCAGGACGGAGTGGTATTTCATAAGGATCATCAATACCGGTGAAGTTCTTAATTTCCCCCATTCTGGCTTTTTTATATAACCCTTTTACGTCTCGCTGTTCACAAACTTCTAATGATGCATTGACGTATACTTCAATGAAACTTGGAATATTTTGGCGCACTTCTTCTCGAACCTTACGGTAAGGAGAAATGGTTGAAACCAAAACAATTACATTATTTCTTGCAAGAAGATGAGCCACAAAGCCAATACGCCGAATATTCTCTTCTCGATCCTCTTTACTGAAACTCAACCCTTTGCATAGATTTTGACGTACCGCATCACCATCTAGAACTTCAACTCTGTATCCCTGTATCCGCAGTTCCTTTTCCACGAATTGACAGATAGTAGTTTTCCCTGCACCACTTAAACCAGTGAACCATACTGTCACCCCAGGCTCTTGTTGTCTCATCCTACCTCCGCAGTACACTTCAAATGCCACACCCAAAAAAAGCTTTCTTTGGGTAATTTATGATCAAATAACAATTTTATTTTGATTAGTATTATCTCTTTGAAAATGACTTGTAAAATCTCTTTTTTCTGTCTGTGGTTAAAAAGTCTTTATCTAACCCTATAAACCCAGATAACACAGAGTTAATAGGTTAAAGAGGAGGTTATTAAGCAAAAATTTTACCCACCTTGAAAGGGCTAAACCTATTTATAATCCTTTTTTAGTTTTAGCAAAAAGTTCAGGCATTCTTTAGTGCTAAATGTGATTTTTAATACTTATGTTTTTAGTAATTTTGAGCTAATTAATTGTACTTATACGTATTCCGGCTTCCTACCTAGTACATCGGCTGATGATGATTTCTACGATGTTTTACTTAGTCATTTTTCTAACTCTAACACTTCTCGTCCATACGAAAAAAACTGCCGTTCCAGGCTTCAAATTGTTAAAGTTTTGAATAAGTTTAATCTCCAGTATATATACAGATTTTATTTAAAGAAATAGTCTTTATTATAACAATAGTCAGCAAAATAAGACTTACCACTAGGAAGTTATAGAAAACTAAGTTCAAAATGTTTACAAAGATCAGATTCGGTACAGCTTTATAGCAGTGTGACGTGTTATCTGTGAGCGATTCCTTTATTTAGGCGCTGTTCCTGATACAGGTTTATTTATTAACAATCATGGCAAGACTAGTGGTCTATGTCACTGATTTTGATGGGTTAGTAGTGAGCGATCTCTCGCTCAATTTTAAGGACCAGAGCCATTGATTGCTCATGACAGGCTCTCAAGAACTTTATGATGTGCAGTTTTTGGTGTAGAGCGTCCGATCCTTTTGAATTAGGAACGAAAAGAAATCCTCCAAGCATTTACTCTACCAGAGTTGAATTGCTGGGTGCGATCGAGTGCAGTAACTCCTAATTACTAAAGAATCCGCCTCATTAGAGCGTAATTGTTGAAATCAAATTTTTAGTTTTTTCAGAGGTTTTTTCATGACTGAATTGCAGGTTAATACTACCACTATCGGCAATCAATCTAACTCCAAAGTAGCGATAGATCAAAATGGAAACTTTGTTATTTCCTGGACTAGTTTTGATCAGAACGGGGTTGGCGGGATATATGCCCAACGATACAACATTGATGGGCAGCGTCAAGGGAGTGAATTTCTGGTCAATTCCACCATTACTGCCACTAACCAAAGTATCCCCACAGTAGCGATGGATGCAACTGGGAACTTTATCATTTCCTGGACTAGTTTTGATGAGTTTGGGAATAGCAATGGGGTATATGCCAAACGCTACAACAGTTCTGGGGGGGCTCAAGGGGGCGAATTTCAAGTCAATACTGGTATTGATAGCAATCTATTGAACTCCACAGTAGTGATGAATGGAAATGGAAACTTTGTCATTTCCTGGGATCAGTTTGATCTGAGCAACTCTGGGTCTAACGGCATTGAGACATACGCCAGACTCTACAATAGTAGTGGGGTGGCTCAAGGAAGCGAATTTAAGGTCAATACCACACACTCTGACGCTCAATATAACCCCACAGTAGCTATCGCTCAAAATGGGAGCTTTGTCATTTCCTGGACTAGCAATCTTCAAGACAATATTCCCGCTAATCCTAGCGATACCATTGATAATGGGATATACGCCCAACGCTACGACAGTAATGGGGTGCCTCAAGGTGTTGAATTTAAGGTCAATACTCAGACCGTTAACGATCAAAGTAACTCCACAATAGCGATCGCTCAAAATGGGAACTTTGTCATTGCCTGGCAAAGCGAAAACCAGGATGGATCTGGCTATGGGATATATGCCCAACGCTACAACAGCGCTGGGGTGGCTCAAGGGAGCGAATTTAAGGTCAATACCCAGACCGTTAACGATCAAATCAACCCCAAAATAGCGATGGATACAACGGGGAACTTTGTCATTTCCTGGCAAAGCAATCTTCAAGACGGGTCTGGTTATGGGGTATATGCCCAACGCTACAACAGTGCTGGGGTGGCTCAAGGGAGCGAATTTAAGGTCAATACTCAGACCGCCAACGACCAAAGTATCCCCACAGTAGCGATGAATGGAAAGGGGGACTTTGTTGTTTCCTGGACTAGCTATGGTCAAGATGAGCAAACACAGCAGAGTGAGGAAATACTTAATAGGGGGGGAATATATGCCCAAGTATACAAAAGTGGGATTCCCCCGACAATCACTTCTACTTCTGCCTCTCCCTTGGCATACACCGAGAATGCCAATACAACCATCGACTCAGCCATTACTGTCAGCGATGAAGACTCCATCAATCTGGCTAGCGCCACCGTCAGCATTACCAGTGGTTTCGTCTCTGGTCAAGATACCCTCGCCTTCAGCAACCAAAATGGGATTACGGGCAGCTACAACAGTAGCACAGGTGTCTTAACTTTAACTGGCAGTTCTAGTGTTGCTAATTATCAAACTGCCCTGCGTTCTATTACTTATACCAATAGCAGCGATAACCCCAGTCTTACACCTCGTACCGTAAGCTTTACAGTTAACGATCAGAATGTTAGTAGTACCGCCCTTACACGTAATATTAATATTACGGCGGTGAATGATGCACCTGTTGCCAGCACCACAAACTCTGCTCTGGCATATACAGAAAACGCCATTACGGCCATTGACTCAGCCATCATAGTCAGCGACGTAGACTCCTCCAACCTAGCAGGTGCCACAGTCAGTATTAGTGGTGGCTTTGTTTCTGCTGAAGACATACTCGCCTTCAGCAACCAAAATGGGATTACGGGCAGCTACAACAGCAGCACAGGTGTATTAACTTTAACTGGCAATGCTACTGTTGCTAATTATCAAACCGCTCTGCGTTCCATTACTTATAGCAACAGTAGTAATAACCCCAGCCTCACACCTCGTACTGTCAGCTTTATAGTTAATGATGGAGCTGCTAATAGTACCGCCGTTACCCGCAATATTAATATTACGGTAGTGAATGATGCTCCCATTGCCACTGCCACCAACTCTGCTTTGGCATACATTGAGAATGCCATTACAGTCATCGATTCAGCCATCACTGTCAGCGACGTAGACTCTGCTAACCTTTCCAGTGCCACTGTCAATATTAGTAGTGGTTTTGTCTCTACTCAAGACATACTCGCCTTCACCAACCAAAATGGGATTACGGGCAGCTACAACAGCAGCACAGGTATCTTAACTTTAAGTGGCAGTTCCAGTGTTGCTAATTATCAAACCGCCCTGCGTTCTATTACTTATACCAACAGCAGCGATAACCCCACTCTCACACCTCGTACCATCAGCTTTATAGTTAATGATGGAACCGCTAATAGTACTGCCGTTACCCGCAACATTAATATTACGGCAGTGAATGATGCTCCCGTTGCTGTTAACGACAGCATCACCACAAACAAAAACACACCTATTATCATTAACGCTACGACTCTGTTGAGCAATGATACAGATGTAGATGTCAGTGACGTATTGAGCATTACTGGTTTTACCCAACCTAGCCAAGGAAGCTTAGTTAACAATAACAACGGTACTTACACTTATACCCCTGTACAAAACTATTATGGCTCCGACAGCTTCACTTACACCATAAGTGATGGGCAGGGTGGCAGCAGTAATGCCACTGTAAACTTGACTATTAATCAATTCAATCTGATTAATGGTACTTCAGGAGCAGAAACCCTGAATGGTACGGTGAACATGGATATCATCTTAGGATTGCTGGGCAATGACACGCTTAACGGACTAGGTGATAACGACACACTTGATGGCGGCGATGGAAATGATTTCTTAGATGGTGGTACAGGTAACGATAGCCTCATTGGTGGTAAAGGCAATGACACTTATACTGTAGACACCATCGGCGACACTATTGTTGAATCCGCTAGTGCAGGTACAGATTTAGTCAAGTCTTCAGTGAGTTGGGTATTGGGAAATAACCTGGAAAACTTGACTCTGACTGGAACCGACGCAATCAATGGTACTGGCAACAGCCTTAATAACATTCTGACAGGAAATACTGGGGCTAACATCTTGAGTGGAGAAGGTGGCAATGACACCTTGTTGGGTGGTGCAGGCAATGACACATTGTTGGGCGGTGCAGGCAATGACACCTTGGATGGAGGTTTGGGAGCTGATAGTCTCAATGGTGGAGTCGGCAATGATATTTATACTGTAGATAACATCGGTGATATTATCATCGAAGGCTTAAATGCAGGGACAGATTTAGTCAATTCTTCTGTGAGTTTTGTGTTGGCAGATAACGTGGAAAACTTGACCCTGACTGGAACCGGGGCAATCGATGGGACTGGTAACATCCTTAATAACATCCTGATTGGAAATACTGGTGCTAACAAGTTGAGCGGAGGAGATGGTAACGATAGCCTCTTTGGTAGTTCAGGCAACGACACCTTGTTGGGCGGTGCAGGCAATGACACCTTGGATGGAGGTTTGGGAGCTGATAGTCTCAATGGTGGAGCCGGTAATGACATTTACACCGTAGACAATGTTAGCGATATTATTGTCGAAGGCTTAGATGCAGGCATAGATTTAGTTAAGTCTTCGGTGAGTTTTGTGTTGACAGATAACGTGGAAAACTTGACACTGACTGGAACTGGGGCAATCGATGGGACTGGTAACATCCTTAATAACATCCTGATTGGAAATACTGGTGCTAATAAGTTGAGCGGAGGAGATGGTAACGATAGCCTCTTTGGTAGTTCAGGTAATGACAGCTTGTTAGGCGGTGCAGGCGATGATACCTTGGATGGAGGTGTAGGGATTGATACTCTCAATGGTGGAGCCGGCAATGACATTTACACTGTAGACAGCCTCAGCGATATGATTACTGAAGGCTTAAATGCAGGCATAGATTTAGTCAAGTCTGCTGTAAGTTGGACATTGGGAGAGAACTTTGAAAACTTGACCCTGACTGGAAGTGGGGCAATCACTGCTACTGGTAACAGCCTTGATAACATCCTAATTGGAAGTACTGGTGCTAACACGTTAACGGGAGGAGATGGTAACGATAGCCTCTTTGGTAGCTCAGGCAATGACAGCTTGTTAGGCGGAGTAGGCGATGACACCTTAGATGGAGGTTTGGGAGCTGATAATCTCAATGGTGGAGTCGGCAATGACATCTACACTGTAGATAGTGTTAGCGATATTATTGTTGAAAGCTTAAATGCAGGCACAGATTTAGTTAACTCTTCAGTAAGTTGGACGTTGGCAGATAACTTTGAAAACTTGACCCTGATTGGAACTGGGGCAATTACTGCCACAGGTAACGGCCTTAATAACATCCTGATTGGAAATACTGGTGCTAATACGTTATCAGGAGGAGATGGTAATGATAACCTCTTTGGTAATTCAGGTAATGACAGCTTATTAGGCGGTGTCGGAAACGATAGCCTCTTTGGTGGAATTGGTAAAGATACGCTGACTGGTGGAGCTGGACAAGATAGCTTGTATCTGACTGATACCCGCACTGGAGGCTATGATACCATCACCGATTTTACTGTTGGAGATGATACTATCTTCATTTCTAAGGCGGAATTCGGACTGGGGCAAGCTCAGGATACGACACTTGATTCGGGCTTGTTCCGACTTGGTACGATCGCTACAACCGCAAGCGATCGCTTCATCTACAATCAAAGTACGGGTAACTTATACTTTGATAAAGATGGATTGGGTGGTACAACACAAGTTCAAATAGCCCAGTTGTCGAATAACGCACAGCTTAGTAGTGCAAATATTACTGTGATTGCCTAACTTTGCTAAGACGATTAACCTAGTATGAACCTATGTAGAGGCGCGAAGTTTCGCGCCTTTACACGCTTTTGGGCTTGTATCTGTCATATTCTTTTTTAAAATTGGTATAACAATCGAACTAAATTTAAGTAATAGATAGTAGTAATTGTGAACGGGGTCTTGACTGCCGCCCATTTCACCAAAAAAATCGCTCTCCATTGACCAAGAACAAAAAGCGGCGAATCGAAAAAGGAATGCGAGTCCTGCCTTCTTTCCTTTGCCTTATTTTTGGTCTAGAGTTTGAATTGTCAGCATTTGAGGGGGCGTAGCATCTGGTGGGTAGAGAAAATCTAGTTTTACCATTCGCAGCTGACCTGGAGATATTTTTAATTGAGCAAGCGGTTCTCCCATCTGTCCCCGTTGTTGAACTAAATGCCAATATTGGGTTTTGGGTAAGCCATTATCGTCATTGTAGCGAATACGAACTGTGCCACGAAAAAAGACGGATGGTTGGGGTGGTGAAAAAAAGCGAAGCCCAGGTTTACTTAAGTCGTCTTCTTTAATAGGTGTTTGAAAAAGCACATTTACAGTTTGTGGTTTGGCGGTATTGTTGATTAATGGTAGCGAGATGTTATATTCAATGCCGTAGTTGCCGTGAGCTTCGTAAGCAGTACCAGGATAACGCACCGCGAGTTTGGCAGTTTGGTTTTGTCCAGTACCCATTTTGCCTGCTAACAGGGTACTTAAACCGTATGAAAAAGCTTGTCCTGAAGCGGGAATTGTCAGGTATGAACTATTGGAGTCGGTCACTTGTGCTTGCCAACGAGAGCCGACAGCTACCGCCGCCACCCGACCATAAATTTCTGCTGTCGCTGTAAGGTTATTTGGAGGACTAGGGGCAGGTTCACGCGGTCCCGCAAAATCACCATTTTCTAATAAATTCTCCCATTCTTTCAAAGTGGGCGCTCGTTCAGTAGCATCTGGATTGGGTTTGGCAAACATAGCTAGGTTCGCCATATAAACTGGACTATCACTGTACAAACGCAACAAAGTAGAACGTCCATTTAATGGCGGTTTTAAAGGACGCACTGGAATTGGATGATTCATTAACATCCGGCTTTGTTTTGGTGGAATTACCAACTGGGCTGGCCATCCTGACTGCCGTTTTCCTCGTAGCACATCATTCATGACGCGATCGCCAGGCCCAGCATAAATGTTTCCCGAATTATTTGGCTGTATGGGGGGAAGTTTGAGAAAAGGTGCATCAGGTTGACTAACATAACTGGCTGCTTGCAATATGTTTATAGTTGCAGGGCGATCACTTGGATTGTAAACAATCACCCCCAAATAAAGAGTCCGCAAATCATTTGGAGTCTCAATGGCTCTAGCAATATGATGAGAAAACAAATCAAAGCGTCCCTTCCATAGAAAGTTCAGGTGTGCGCTTGGCGCTTTTTTACCTTGAGGAGGAAATGTAGACAGCAAAATACCTTCACTCTGAACTACTTCTGGGTTATTACTGTTAAATACTGGTATTGCATCAAGATGGCCAGGTAAAGGTCTTGTTTGTTGCGGAATGAAGATTTCCTGGGGTTCAGATGCTGGAGAAGGTGCTGCTTGAGCCAAAAGCAAATAGGAAATAAAATTAAGCATTTATTCGAAAAGCAATTTATCGGTGAAGTTAAGAATACAGCATACTTGTACTAATTCTGTATGATTTGCGTTTTATTCACTTATGCCATATAAGTAAAAATTTTTATGTTGATATTCACTTAAATCCAATACCCGTGAATGAAATTCTCAAGTTGCCTTTAAGGAAAGGATTTCTAAATTTTCTTGAATGTTACCCGGAGGATAATTTGTCCGGGTCTGGAGGCTCTCAAAAAGATTGCTTTTAACTTTCCTGTTGGGGATAACCGTTTTTTTCACGTTTGAGGCTTTCTTCTAAGGCTTGAATTTGTTCGCGACGAGCTTCCAATTCCAAGGAACGCCTCGCTAAATCTTGGTTTTGCAACGTCAAGGATTGTCGCCAATGTTCTGCTCGCTCGGCTTCGTGCTGCAAGAATTCTGGGGTAATGCCGATAGTGAGGTAGTTTTGTACCAAATGGAGTACCCAGTTGGTAGCGTCTTCTATTCTTTCAATGTCGCCTGTTGAGGAAAGTTCTACTAAAACAAGCAAGTTCTCACTCATGTTCTTTCCCTTTCCTAGCAGAATGAAAGCCTCTTCTGGAATTATCGCCCACAAGTTATCAGCTTCTTGACGCGCCAACAAGCGTAACTGGTGCTGGTCTAAAAAATCGTTTTTACGCACCTGGGCTAGATATAGCATAAGAGTTGCTTCGCTCCAATTCAAAATCACCTAAGTTGAGATGCCTGTGACAAGCGGCAAAAGGGTTTACGCCGGAAGCTGATGCTCCGACTTCTCTCAAAATTCAAAAAAAATTTAATAAAATAGTAAGTTCCAGAATTGATATTTGAATCTTGTTAATTGGTAATGGGTAATCGAGAATTATTGACACTCTCATTACCCATTACAGTTATCCTAAGTCATGCAGGCGATACCTAAGACAACGCCTTTAGGCGATCGCGCAAAATTTCCACTTGTTTTTGTGCTTCTGCTAAGGCATCCCGCGCTCCCTGTACGACATCGGCTCTGGCTCTATCCACAAAACTAGGATTGTTTAATCTGGTACTTAGGGATTGAACTTCGGCTTCAGCTTTACTTAGGCTTTTCTCTAGTTTGGCACGCACAGCTTCAATATCCACTACGCCATTAAGAGGAATTAGCACTTGTATTGTACCAATTACACCTGCGATCGCATTTTCTGGTTCTTGTGGTTGCTCTAATTCTCTCTGCGGGAAAAATCGGCTCCATAACCTAAGTCTCGCTTCAGCAGTGAGTAAATTTTGGCTAATAAACCAAGCTGTGTAACCAAAACCCACCATTTCAAAGAAAGTTCCGACGATGGGAATGTCATCAATGGCATTTCCCGCAGCTAAACCCAATCTACCAAAGACAATGGCCACAAGAATTAAGCCAATTATCTTCAAACCCCTCTGAGGTTTCTTAGCAGCAACAGTTTGGCTTTTTTCTTTGTCAGTAATGGTTAAAATCTCAACTTTCGCCAAATCTTTAATATAAGACTGTCCAGCAGTGAGAATTTCCCGCTCCTTTTCACTTTCAGTTTGCAAATTCGCTGTCACTTTTACCCCTGGCTTAATATCCGCTTCCGCGCGCAAATTCCGAATTGTGCGGATAGTAGCAATCAGTAATTCAAACTGTTCTTCTAAAGCTGGATCAATTAAGTTTGCATCTACCTGGGGATAGGTTTGTAATGGTAAAGTTTGCGGGGAATCTATCGGTTGTTGGGTGAGAGTTTGCCAAATTTCTTCGGTAATATGAGGCATCAACGGATGAAGCAGTTTTAAAATTCCTTCCAGTATGTAGCCGAGGGTTTGCTGTGCTACTCGCCGCGATACTGGATCGGCATCTGCTTGCAATCTGGATTTCACCAGTTCAATATACTGATCGCAGAAATCACCCCAAATAAACTCATAGAGTCCTTTTGCTGCTTCCCCTAACCCGTAATTATCGATGTAATTGCTGGTTTGTTTGATAACTTGATGATACCGCGAGATAATCCAGCGATCGCTCAATTCGGTGGCTACTGGATTCCCCAATTGTTGCGGTGTTTGTCCATCCAAATTCATCATCACAAACCGGGCAGCATTCCACAACTTGTTGGCAAAGTTGCGCGATGCCTCTACAGATGCTGATTCATCCTTTTTGCGATCGTATTCTAAGCGGATATCTTGACCAGCGCCAGCTACTTCTCTAATTAAGGTATACCGCAGGGCATCAGTACCATATTTGTCAATTAATAACAACGGGTCAATGCCATTACCTTTGGTCTTAGACATCTTCTGACCTTTTTCATCCAGCACTAAGCCGTGGATGTAAACTGTTTGGAAAGGCATTTGCTGCGTAAAATGCCCAGCCATCATAGTCATTCTGGCTACCCAGAAAAAGATGATGTCAAAGCCTGTCACCAAAGTAGTAGTCGGGTAGTAAGTCGCTAAATCCTGAGTTTGTTCTGGCCAGCCCAAAGTCGAAAACGGCCACAGTCCAGAAGAAAACCAAGTATCTAGCACATCTGGATCTTGTTCTAACTTGACATTTTCTCCAAATTGTGATTTAGCTTTTTCCCAAGCTTCAGTTTCCGACTTTGCCACGACAAAGGGCGTGTTATCAGTAATTTGTCCATCGGTTTCACTGATAGCGTACCAAGCCGGGATTTGGTGTCCCCACCATAATTGGCGAGAGATACACCAATCTTTGAGTTTTACTAGCCAATCACGATAGACCTTTGTCCAGCGTTGGGGGACAAACTCTGGAGAAGTTTGCTGGTCGAGGAATTCGAGAGTGTTGTCAGCTAGGGGGCGAATTTTGACAAACCACTGAGTCGAGAGGAGGGGTTCAATAGGTACTTTACCGCGATCGCTGTAGGGAACGGTATGCTTATAATCTTCGATCTTCACCAAAAAGCCATCTATTTCTAGGCGAGAAACCACATTCTTTCTAGCAACAAAGCGGTCTTGCCCTTGAAACTCCCCAGCGTTGGCGTTGAGAGTGCCGTCTTTGTTCATAATGTTGATTAACGGCAGATTGTGACGCTTACCCATGTCAAAATCGTTGGGGTCATGGGCGGGAGTTACCTTTACGCAGCCTGTGCCGAAGGTAGGATC